>NZ_JAJCHF010000019.1:0-45164 GCF_020554365.1 Streptococcus sp. 210928-DFI.4.42 | reverse complement strand
GTTTTCAAAGGTCTTTGTCGCTCTCGCGCGACAACTATATTAGTATATCATGACCTCTCCTTACTGTCAACACTTTTTTCCAAAAAATTTTATTTTTTTGAAAGTTTTTTTGAAAGTAATAAAGAAAAGCCTGTAATAAGGCTTTTCTATTAGTCTAGTTCTTTGTTAATGATGAGAAATTTTTCTTCCCCGTAGCCTCTTTTCATTAAACCTGCTTCAGCTATGTCTAGAAGATCTTTTGAAAAGGATTGGATCGCTTCTTTTTCTTCTTTACTTAGAATTTTCTTTGAATATTTCTTTCTAAGTTTTCGATAGTCCTGTTCTTCATTTTTAAAAAATGAAGAATCTTCTAAATAGTTTTCCAGTTTTTCTAATTCTACAAACAAGCCCAACTCAAAGGCTATCGGGGCAAAGGTGGTTTCTAATGGTTGTGTACAAACACTTCTAAATTCCACAGTCCCACGAGCAGTTAAATCTTGAAATTGGTAACTTCGATGTTGTTTTAGATCTTCTTTTACAGGGTTAATGATCTTCTCATTTCCATCAGCCGTATAGGCTGTAATTTCTTTTTGATCTAGATAGTCCTCCACTCGAATTGGTTTAAAATAATATGATTTCCCCTCTCTAGTTGCTGTAAAAATAGCCGTTCTAGCGAGATTATTAAAAAACTCTTCTTCGCTTTGGTAGTCCTTAGGATAAATCCCTACATTTTCCTTATAATAACCATGTAAGGATTCTTCCCAGAAAATATCTCTAGCAATTTTTGTATCCCAAGCCTCTGCTGAAAATTCTGAGTTAGAAAACAAATATGCTTTTGCTGCTTCAATTTTATTAAATGCATTAATGATGCGAATATAATTATCGCGCCTTACATCCAATTGAACCTGGTTTCCGCATATAAATGCTCCGTACGAAGGATAGGAGTGTGTCTTCATCCCTGTACCATTCATTGCAAGGAAAGCCATTAACATCTTGTATCGTTCGATTTTCACTGGGCTATTATCATTTTCTTTCCACAAAGGATGGATTCCGTGCCCTTGAATTTCGTGATTATTTTCTTGTAAAATCGGTTGAATGATCTTCAAATAAGCCTCAAAACGTTTGGCTACCTCATTTATAGAATGAGCTCTCTCAAATGCAAATTCAATTGTATTGTAACTCAACTCGAATAGAATACGATCTTTAGAAGAACAGTGAATCAATTGAATGGGATTTTGATTGTCATCTATTTTTTCAACTTCAAAATCTGATAAGTTGGCTAAGGTTCGAAAAAGATTTTTCGTCACCTCTATATTAGTTTTGTTTCCATTTATTTCTACAATCGGAAACTCTAATTCAACACCGACAAAGAGTTCCGAATCCTCTTTCATATTACTAAGGTACTTCTCTTTTAGTAATTTAATTGCTTGTTGTTTTGTCATTGAATCCTTTTTCTTCTATTGGAGATTTGGGTTCCATTATATCATTTTTTGCTATTCTCGACTACTCATGAAAAGCAAGACAAAACGCCTGCTTACGAAATTGTTTTAAATTAAAGCAATTTCGTAAACAAGCGTCTACCATTCATTCAATATGATGAGTGTTCCCGCTGGGGAAAATCCCCAGCGGTAGACCAGAGCTAGACTAAGAATAACAGTGTATTCCATCATCATAACACTCAACAAAATTGATGATCTTATACCAATTCGATGATAGCCATTGGCGCAGCATCACCACGACGTGGTTCAGTTTTAAGGATACGAGTATATCCACCATTGCGCTCAGCATAACGAGGTGCTAATTCAGAGAACAATTTTTGAAGTGCAGTTGTTTCTGAGTATTTACCTGTTTCTTCATCAAAGTTTTGTGATGCAACTTCGTTACGTACGAATGCAGCAGCTTGACGACGTGCATGCAAATCACCACGTTTACCCAAAGTAATCATTTTTTCAACTGATTTACGGATTTCTTTCGCACGTGCTTCAGTTGTTACAATTGCTTCATTGATGATAAGATCTGTAGTCAAATCGCGAAGCATCGCTTTACGTTGTGAGCTAGTGCGTCCTAGTTTACGGTAAGCCATGTATTCCTCCTTTATTTATCGTTTTTTAACCCAAGGCCTAAGTCGGCAAGTTTGATTTTAACTTCTTCAAGACTCTTACGTCCCAAGTTACGAACTTTCATCATTTCTGCTTCTGATTTTTCAGTCAAATCATAAACAGTATTAATGCCAGCACGTTTCAAACAGTTATATGAACGAACTGAAAGATCTAATTCTTCGATCGTACGTTCTAAAATGCGATCATCAGAAGTTGTATCTACTTCCTTCATAACATCTGTTGCAATAGCAATTTCAGTTAAGTTTGTGAATAGATTTAGGTGTTCTGTCAAAATACGAGCAGACAAACCTAAGGCATCTTCTGGAATGATTGTCCCATTTGTCAAAATTTCAAGGGTTAGCTTGTCAAAGCCATCGTTGCTACCAACGCGTGCTGGTTCAACTTGGTAATTGACTTTAGTCACTGGCGTATAGATTGAATCTACAGCAAGTGTTCCCACTGGTGCATCATCTTTTTTGTTTTGATCAGCTGGAACATAGCCACGTCCACTGTTTACAGTAAGCGTTGCTTTCAAAGATGCTCCTTCTCCGATTGTAAATAGATAATGATCAGGGTTTACAATTTCGATGTCACTATCAGTAAGAATATCTCCAGCAGTTACTTCTGCAGGTCCTTCTACATCAAGTTCAATAATCTTTTCGTCTTGGACGTAAGATTTAACGGCGATTCCTTTAACGTTAAGAATAATTTGCATAACGTCTTCACGGACTCCTGGAACGGTATCAAATTCGTGGAGTACACCTTCAATGTTGATTGAAGTGACAGCTGCACCTGGAAGTGAAGCCAGAAGTACACGACGAAGTGAGTTTCCAAGTGTTGTACCATAGCCACGTTCAAGTGGTTCTACGACAAACACGCCATAATCTTTGTTTTCATCAATTTTTGTTATATTTGGTTTTTCAAACTCAATCATTTGCTATACTCCCTCTTAAACGAAAAGCTGTGTAATTGTTGATGATTATACACGGCGACGTTTTGGAGGACGAGCACCATTGTGTGGTACAGGAGTTACATCGCGGATTGCAGTTACTTCAAGACCAGCAGCAGCAAGTGCACGAATAGCAGACTCACGACCTGAACCAGGACCTTTAACAGTTACTTCAACAGATTTAAGTCCGTGTTCTTGAGCAGCTTTTGCAGCAGCTTCTGATGCCATTTGAGCAGCAAATGGTGTAGATTTACGAGAACCTTTAAATCCAAGTGCACCTGCAGATGACCAAGCGATTGCGTTACCATGCACATCAGTAATCATAACAATTGTGTTGTTAAATGTAGCGTGAATATGAGCAATACCAGATTCGATATTCTTTTTCACACGACGTTTACGTGTTGGTTTAGCCAAGATTTTTACCTCCTTATTTTATTTTATTTTTTCTTACCTGCAATCGCAACAGCTTTACCTTTACGAGTGCGAGCATTGTTTTTAGTGTTTTGTCCACGAACTGGAAGTCCACGACGGTGACGGATACCACGGTATGAACCGATTTCCATCAAACGTTTGATGTTCAAGTTTACTTCACGACGAAGGTCACCTTCAACTTTGATTGCGTCAACTTCACGACGGATAGCATCTTCTTGATCTGGTGTAAGATCACGAACACGAATATCTTCAGAAACACCTGCAGCAGCAAGGATTTTCTTAGATGTTGGAAGTCCGATACCGTACACATAAGTCAATGAAATTACTACACGTTTGTCATTTGGAATGTCAACTCCAGCAATACGAGCCATGTTTTCTCCTTTCTATCTTATCCTTGACGTTGTTTGTGTTTTGGATTTGCTGGGCAAATTACCATAACACGACCATTACGACGAATTACTTTACAGTATTCGCAAATTGGTTTGACCGATGGTCTTACTTTCATTTTTATCCCTCCAAGTTTTTCGATTATTTAAAGCGGTATGTGATACGTCCACGTGTCAAATCGTACGGACTCATCTCCACTGTAACACGATCTCCCGCTAAAATACGAATATAGTTTTTACGAATTTTACCAGAAACTGTTGCTAAAATCTGATGTCCATTTTCAAGTTCAACCGTAAACATAGCATTCGGCATTGTATCGACTACTTTGCCTTCTACTTCAATCACATCGTCTTTTGCCACGCAAAAGTACCTCCATAAATTTCGATTCATTCCTCTGAGCACAGAGGTAACAATTATAAGTCAGACTAACTAATTGTAACACTTGTTGTCAAATATTGCAAGTGACTAAAACGTTTTTATTTCAAATTCTCTAAGACTTTTTGGATATCTTTGAAGACGTCGTTGATGTCTTGATTTCCTTCAATATCATGTACCAATCCTTTTCCACGATAATGAGCAAGAATCGGCTCACCTTGAGCAATATTTACATCCAAGCGGCGTTTCACTGTTTCTGGTTTGTCATCTTCACGTTGGTAATAGTCTTCTTCCTTGTAGTCAGCTGGTGGGTTGAATACTTTATGGTAAGTTTCACCTGTTTCGCGGTGAATAATACGACCACTCAAGCGTTCAAGAAGGCAAGATGGATCCACTTCGATATTGATTACTCCCTCAAGCTCCAAACCAAGATCAACCAAGATTTGATCCAAGGCATGAGCTTGTTCGATCGTGCGAGGAAAACCATCCAAAAGGAATCCTTTTTCCTTAATGTCGTCTTGAGCCAAACGTTCTTTTACAATCCCGTTTGTCACATCATCTGGCACCAATTCACCTTTGTCGATGAATGATTTTGCCAATACACCCATTTCAGTTTGGTTAGCCATTGCTGCGCGGAACATATCGCCGGTAGAGATATGCGCTACGTGAAACTCTTCAACGATTTTCGCCGCTTGGGTCCCCTTACCTGCTCCAGGCAATCCCATAATTAAAAGATTCATGATGAATCCTCCTTATTTTGTTTTTAAATGGAAGCAGGAGCGAATTCCTATTTCCATTTAAAAACAAAATAGAAGGCTGACAAAGTCAACCTTATTCTATTCTGTTGTTGTGTCCAT
This sequence comes from Streptococcus sp. 210928-DFI.4.42, assembly GCF_020554365.1. Classification (NCBI taxonomy): domain Bacteria; kingdom Bacillati; phylum Bacillota; class Bacilli; order Lactobacillales; family Streptococcaceae; genus Streptococcus; species Streptococcus sp. 210928-DFI.4.42. The sequence goes on along the minus strand of NZ_JAJCHF010000019.1, from coordinate 40,086 downwards.
AAATCCGACATACTTACGTTTTAATAAGTAGCCTTCTAATTGTTTCATTCCTTCAATACCTGTTGAAATAATGATTAACAAACTCGTTCCTCCAAGAGCAACTGCATCTGTCAAACCAAATAAATCTCGGGCTAAGATTGGAATGATAGTAATAAAGCCAAGGAATACTGATCCGACGCTTGCTAAACGACGTAGCAAACGAGACATAAACTCTTCTGTTCCCTTACCAGGGCGAACACCTGGGATATAGGCACCACTCTTTTGAAGGTTTTCTGCTGTTTTTTCAGGATTGATCTGAACAAACGTGTAGAAGAACGTGAAGAGAATGATCAACAAGGCATACATAGCGACACCAGTTGGTGTGTTTGTAGCCAACATGGCTTGGGCTGTTTTCACCCATCCTGCATTGTAACCCATAGCGCTAATTACTTGGAAAATGGCAGCAGGTGCTGCTGTAATCGAACTAGCGAAGATGACAGGAATAACTCCTGCTGGGTTCACTTTTAAAGGAAGGTAAGAACTTGATGGAGCTCCTTGAGCAATCTTAGTATATTGGATTGGAATCTTGTATTGTGCTTGCTCTACAAAGGTTGTAAAGTAAACAATAACCAAGACAGCAAGGATTAATACCCCAACAAAAATGAGGGAATTGGTCATTTGACCAGAACGAACATTCACAAATGCATTTTCATAGATTTCTTTAATCATCTCAGGAATTGATGACACAATCCCTGCAAAGATAATCATTGAAACACCATTTCCGTAGCCTTTATCTGTGATTTGTTCTCCAAGCCAAGTCACAATCATGGAACCGGTCGTCAGAATCGCACCGATTAATAGATAGGTCTTGGTATTTGGAGTTGCGACTAATTTCGCCTGAGACAAGGTGTGGAAGGTAGCTGTAATCCCGATGGATTGAACAAAGGCTAGAACCAAAGAAATATAGCGTGTTGCTTGGTTGAGCTTTCTTCGACCAACTTCCCCTTGTTTGCCCCATTCAACAAACTTAGGTAACAGATCCATTTGCAAAAGTTGCACGACGATCGAAGCTGTGATGTATGGGCTAACCCCTAATGCGAAAACTGAGAAGTTCCTCATGGCATTCCCAGAAACCAAACTGAGCATGTTCAAGAAGGACACATCTTGAAGGTTGTTCAGAATTTTCGCATTTACACCAGGCACTGTAATCGTGGTCCCAATGCGGAAAACAAGAATGATGAAGATCGTAAATAAAATCTTCGACCGAACTTGTTTTACCTTAAATGCATCTTTTAATAATTTAAAAAACATAGGTCACCTCACTTAGATGACTTCAACTGAACCACCTTTAGCAGTGATAGCTTCTTCAGCTGATTTAGAGAATTTAGTTGCTTTAACAGTCAACTTCTTAGTCAATTCTCCGTTACCAAGAATTTTGATACCTGATTTTTCAGCTTTTACAATTCCTGATTCTACAAGTACTACTGGAGTTACTTCAGCACCATCTTCAAAGGCGTTCAATTGATCAAGGTTCACAATAGCATATTCTTTAGCGTTGATGTTTGTAAATCCACGTTTTGGAAGACGACGGAACAATGGAGTTTGTCCACCTTCAAAACCAAGACGTACACCGCCACCGCTACGAGCTTTTTGACCTTTTTGACCACGGCCAGAAGTTTTACCATTACCAGATGAAGTACCACGACCAACACGGTTGCGGACTTTACGTGAACCTGTAGCAGGTTGTAATTCATGAAGTTTCATTATTTATTTTCTCCTCTTTTGTAAATTGCTAACGCATGTAATCAGGAAAAGGTGTCCTAACTACAAACTCGCCTATACTTATATTTAGTTTTAGGGGATGAGAACTTCTCATACCCCTGAAAACTTTGTTTCTATTTTAAATAGATTATTTTACTTCTTCAACTGTTACCAAGTGAGATACAGCAGTGATCATACCACGTACTGCTGGGTTATCTTCTTTGATAACAGAGCTGTTCAATTTGCCAAGTCCAAGTGCTACAACAGTTTTACGTTGTGACGGGATGCGTCCGATTGGAGACTTAGTCAAAGTAATTTTAATTTGAGCCATTTGAATCTCCTTTCTTAAGCCAAGTCAGAAACTGAAATACCACGAAGGGCAGCAACTTCATCAGCGCGTTTCAATTGTGCCAAACCGTTAACAGTTGCACGAACGATGTTGATTGGAGTGTTTGATCCAAGTGATTTAGATGTAACATCTGCAATACCTGCCAATTCGACAACGGCACGAACTGCACCACCTGCAGCAACCCCAGCCCCTTCGATAGCTGGTTTCAACAATACACGAGCTCCACCAAATACTGATGTTACTTCGTGTGGAATTGTTGTTCCAACCATAGGAACTTCGATCAAGTTTTTCTTAGCATCTTCAACAGCCTTACGGATTGCTTCTGGAACTTCTTGAGCTTTACCAGTACCAAATCCAACACGGCCATTACGGTCACCAACAACTACAAGAGCTGCAAAACGAAGACGACGTCCACCTTTAACAACTTTTGTAACACGGTTGATGGCAACTACGCGTTCTTCAAGTTCAACTGCATTATCTTTAAATGCCATTTTCTAGTGTCCTCCTATTAGAATTTCAATCCGTTTTCACGAGCTGCATCAGCCAAAGCTTTAACACGTCCGTGATATAGATATCCACCGCGGTCGAACACCACTTCAGAAATACCTTTAGCAACTGCACGTTCAGCAACAAGTTTGCCGACAACAACGGCTTGTTCAGTTTTAGTTCCTTTTGAAACTTCTTTGTCAAGAGTTGAAGCGCTTGCGAGCGTTACACCCGCTACGTCATCAATTACTTGAGCGTAGATGCCTGTATTAGAACGGAATACGTTCAAACGTGGGCGATCAGCAGTTCCAGAGAGTTTCCCGCGAACGCGACGGTGGCGTTTTTGACGGATTTTGTTTTTATCTGGTTTCGAAATCACAATTTTCACCTCTTAATTTAAAATCATGTGCTAAGCACTGAGTTGGTAAGATGAAGGTTGGTTGAAAAACAACCAAACTACATTATTTACCTGTTTTACCTTCTTTACGGCGAACGTATTCACCAACATAACGGATCCCTTTACCTTTGTAAGGTTCTGGTGAACGAAGGCTACGTACATAAGCAGCTGTTTGACCAACTACTTCTTTTGAAATTCCGCTAACAACGATTGTTGTTGGGTTTGGAAGTTCAAAAGTAATTCCTTCTGGAGCTTCAACTTCGTCTGGATGTGATTTACCAACAGCCAAAACAAGTTTTGATCCTTGAAGTTGTGCACGGTATCCAACCCCGCGCATTTCAAGTTCTTTCTTGAATCCTTCTGATACACCAGTAACCATGTTGTTCAAAAGGGCACGAGTTGTTCCGTGGATTGTTTTCATTTCTTTTGAATCGTTTGGACGGTGAAGCGTTACTTCAGTACCTTCCACACGGATTTCAATATCTTTTGAGAACGTACGAGTAAGTTCTCCTTTAGGTCCTTTTACAGTTACGACGTTGTCATTGTTAGTGAGTTCAACACCAGCAGGCAACACGATAACTTTATTACCAATACGTGACATGTTTTCTATTCTCCTGTTAAATTGTCAGGCCTTTGAAGGCCAGTTTTCACGGGGTTTAAGATACTTATTTGGTTCAAGAGCTGAACTGAACACGCTCTAATAACTGTGCAAAATAGATAAGTTGGCTTGTTTGTCAACAAACTGCTCCAACTTCCTAATTTTGCTTTGTTCTTTACGAGCTTTGTATCTTGATTTTACCAAACGTAAGCGATAACTTCCCCACCAACGTTCTTTTGGCGTGCTTCTTTATCAGTAAGCAAACCTTCAGAAGTTGAAAGGATAGCAATTCCAAGTCCGTTAAGAACTTTTGGAAGATCTTCACGTTTTTTGTAAACACGCAAACCTGGTTTAGAAACACGTTTCAAGTTTGTGATAACTTTTTCACCGTTTTGTCCGTATTTCAAGAATACACGGATGATACCTTGTTTGTCATCTTCGATGAATTCAACGTTTTTTACAAAACCTTCGCGTTTAAGGATTTCAGCAATCCCTTTTTTGATGTTTGATGCAGGTACTTCAAGTACTTCGTGTTTTGCTTGGTTAGCGTTACGAATACGTGTAAGGAAGTCTGCGATTGGGTCAGTCATAACCATTATAATTTCTCCTCTTACTAGTAGTTTGCAAGTTGCACTTGCTAGTTAATGATTGAGCTAGGCTCAGAAAGTTTTGATACATGCAAACGAGATTATACTCATTTGAACACGAGCTACAACCTGGGCAAAAAAGATAGATTTGTCTTGGAGCATCGCTCCTGCACCAAATCTCCTATTTTTGCTGGGGTTGTTACGCTCTTTGTATCATAGAATTACCAAGATGCTTTTGTGACACCTGGGATTTGACCTTTGTATGCCAATTCACGGAAGCAAACACGGCAAAGTTTAAACTTGCGGTAAACTGAGTGTGGACGTCCACAACGTTCACAGCGAGTGTATGCTTGAGTAGAGAACTTCGCTGGGCGTTTGTTCTTAGCAATCATAGATTTTTTAGCCATTAGTTTTACCTCCTATATTATTTTGCAAACGGCATTCCAAGGCCAGTAAGCAATGCACGTGATTCTTCGTCTGTGTTCGCTGTAGTTACGATTACGATATCCAAACCACGAGTTTTATCAACATCATCAAAGTTGATTTCTGGGAAGATCAATTGTTCTTTCACACCAAGTGTGTAGTTTCCGCGTCCATCAAATGATTTAGTTGGAACACCATGGAAGTCACGTACACGTGGAAGTGAAACTGTTACCAATTTATCCAAGAATTCGTACATACGTTCACCACGAAGGGTAACTTTTGCACCGATCGCAACACCTTCACGAAGACGGAAGCCGGCGATTGATTTTTTAGCCTTAGTGATCAATGGTTTTTGACCTGAGATCAAAGCAAGCTCTTCAGCAGCTTTTTCAAGGTTTTTAGCATTTGATACTGCATCACCAACACCCATGTTCAAAACGATTTTATCAACTTTTGGCACAGCCATAACTGATGAATAGTTGAACTGTTCAGTCAATGATGGTACTACTTCATTAAGGTATTTTTCTTTTAAACGATTAGCCATTATACTTCTCCTTTCCTTCGTGATTAGTCAAGCACTTCGCCTGATTTTTTGTTGTAGCGAACTTTTTTGCCGTCTACAAATTTGTAGCCAACACGTCCAGCAACACCGTTTTTGTCCAAAACTTGAACGTTAGAAGCATGGATTGGAGCTTCTTTTTCAACGATTGCACCTTGAGGGTTTTCGTTATTTGGACGTTGGTGTTTCTTGATGATGTTTACACCTTCTACAACAACTTTATTTACTTTTGGAAGAGCAGTGAGAACAACAGCTTCTACGCCTTTGTCTTTACCAGCGATAACGCGAACTTTGTCGCCTTTTTTTACAAACATTTTATTCTCCTTTTATTCTTACGCCCGATGGGCACCCTGGCTTATGCCAGGGGACTGTGTTTGTTTTTTTATTGATTAAAGTACTTCTGGAGCAAGTGACACGATCTTCATGAAACCACCGTCACGCAATTCACGTGCAACTGGGCCGAAGATACGAGTTCCGCGAGGAGTTTTGTCGTCACGGATGATCACTGCTGCATTTTCGTCGAACTTGATGTATGAACCATCTTTACGACGAGCACCTGATTTAGTACGAACGATAACAGCTTTTACAACGTCACCTTTCTTAACCGCACCACCAGGAGTAGCTTGTTTTACAGATGCAACGATTACATCACCGATGCTCGCGAATTTACGTTTTGAACCACCAAGAACTTTGATTGTCAAGATTTCGCGTGCGCCACTGTTGTCAGCGACTTTCAAACGAGTTTCTGTTTGAATCATTTACGTTTTCTCCTTTCAGGTATGATTAGATGATGACCGCTTCTTCAACGACTTCTACAAGACGGAAGCGTTTTGTAGCTGAAAGCGGACGAGTTTCCATGATACGAACGATATCGCCTTCTTTAGCAACATTGTTTTCATCATGAGCTTTGTATTTTTTAGAATAGTTGATACGTTTACCATAGACTGGGTGGTTACGTTTAGTTTCAACTACAACTGTGATTGTTTTGTCCATTTTGTCAGACACAACGCGTCCAACAAGAACTTTACGATTATTGCGTTCCATTGAAATTCTCCTTCCCTAGTCTATTATTTAGCTTCTGATTGAACAGTTTTGATACGAGCGATTTGTTTTTTCACTTCTTTCAAACGTCCAGTTTGTTCCAATTGACCAGCAGCTGCTTGGAAACGAAGTTCAAACAATTCTTTCTTCAATTCATTTTCACGCTTCGCGAGTTCTTCTTGAGAAAGACCACGAAGTTCTTTAACAAATTCTTTTACTTCTGTAAGTTTCATGACCTCTCCTTATTCTGCTTCACGTTTCACAAATTTAGTTTTAACTGGCAATTTGTGGCTAGCAAGACGAAGTGCTTCGCGCGCGATCTCTTCAGATACACCAGCGATTTCGAACATCACTTTACCACGTTTAACTGGTGCTACCCAACCTTCAGGAGCCCCTTTACCAGATCCCATACGTACCCCGATAGCTTTAGCGGTGTATGATTTGTGTGGGAAAATCTTAATCCAAACTTTACCACCACGTTTCATGTAACGAGTCATGGCGATACGAGCAGCTTCGATTTGACGGTTTGTGATCCAGTGGCTAGTTGTAGCTTGAAGACCGTATTCACCGAATGCTACTTCTTTTCCACCTTTTGCTTCACCGCGCATTTTACCACGGAATTCGCGACGGTGTTTTACACGTTTAGGTACTAACATTGGTTATTTACCTCCTTTAGCGTCTTTACGAGCTGGAAGAACTTCACCACGGTAGATCCATACTTTAACACCAAGTTTACCGTAAGTAGTGTCTGCTTCTTCCCAAGCGTAATCGATATCAGCGCGAAGTGTGTGGAGTGGAACAGTTCCTTCAGAGTATCCTTCTGCACGGGCAATATCTGCACCGTTCAAACGACCTGATACTTGAGTTTTGATTCCTTTAGCTCCAGCACGCATAGCACGTTGGATCGCTTGTTTTTGTGCACGACGGAAAGCAACACGTTGTTCCAATTGACGAGCGATTCCTTCACCAACAAGGTGAGCATCCAAGTCAGGACGTTTGATCTCAATGATGTTGATGTGTACTTGTTTACCAGTCAATTTGTTAAGAGCTGTACGAAGTGCATCAACGTTTGCTCCACCTTTACCGATAACCATACCTGGTTTAGCAGTGTGAAGAGAAACGTTAACTTTGTTTACTGCGCGTTCGATTTCAATAGTTGAAACGGCTGCGTCAGCCAATTCTTTTTGAATGAATTTACGGATTGCAAGATCTTCATGAAGGTAATCCGCGTATTCTTTTTCAGCATACCATTTGGCATCCCAATCACGGATGATACCAACACGCATACCAATTGGATGTACTTTTTGACCCACGAGTTTACCTCCTTATTTTTCTGCAACAGCTACTGTGATGTGAGCTGTACGTTTGTTGATTGGTGAAGCTGAACCTTTCGCACGTGGACGGAAACGTTTCATTGTTGGTCCTTCGTTTGCGAATGCTTCAGATACTACCAAGTTAGCTTTTTCCAAACCAAAGTTGTTTTCAGCGTTTGCTACTGCTGAGTTCAACACTTTAAGGATGATCCCTGCAGCTTTGTTTGGTGTGAATGTCAAAATAGCGATGGCATCGGCTACGCTTTTACCACGGATGTTGTCAAGAACAAGACGTGATTTACGAGGTGAAACACGCACTGTACGAGCCATTGCTTTAGCTGAAGTAATTTCTGCCATTTATGTTCTCCTTATTTTCTACGTGTCTTCTTGTCGTCTGCCGCGTGACCTTTGTAAGTACGAGTTGGTGCAAATTCACCAAGCTTGTGACCTACCATGTCTTCTTGGATGTAAACAGGTACATGTTTACGTCCATCATAAACTGCGATAGTGTATCCGATGAAACTTGGGAAGATCGTTGAACGACGTGACCAAGTTTTAATTACTTTTTTCTTTTCGTCGTTTGCTTGAGCTTCAACTTTTTTCATCAAATGCTCATCGACGAAAGGTCCTTTTTTAAGACTACGTCCCATTTTGTAATTTTCTCCTTTAAAATTTAGTACCACAGCGGCTTGCGCTGCTATGCAGCGCTACCGAGCTGGCGGAAAGTGTAAGCTAGTTGCTTATGATTATTTTTGGTTGCGACGACGAACGATAAGTTTGTCAGATTTCGCTTTCTTGTTACGAGTTTTAAGACCAAGCGCAGGTTTACCCCAAGGAGTAGATGGCGCTTTACGTCCAACTGGTGCTTTACCTTCACCACCACCGTGTGGGTGATCATTCGGGTTCATTACAGAACCACGAACTGTAGGGCGAACACCTTTCCAGCGGTTACGTCCCGCTTTACCAAGGTTAACAAGTCCATGTTGTTCATTTCCGACAACACCAACTGTAGCACGGCAAGTTCCAAGAATCATACGAACTTCGCCTGATTGAAGACGAACAAGTACATATTTACCTTCAGAACCCAATACTTGAGCAGAAGCTCCAGCAGCACGTACCAATTCTCCACCTTTACCAGGTTTCAATTCGATGTTGTGGATCAAAGTACCAACTGGGATGTTAGCAAGTGGAAGAGCGTTTCCGACTTTGATATCTGCTTCTGGTCCTGATACGATGCGTTGACCTACTTCAAGACCTTTAGGGGCAATGATGTAAGCTTTCACACCGTCAGTGTAGTGTACAAGCGCGATGTTAGCTGAGCGGTTTGGATCGTATTCGATCGTTTTAACGACTGCTTCAACTCCATCTTTGTTACGTTTGAAATCGATCAAACGGTAATGACGTTTGTGTCCACCACCTTGGTGACGAACAGTGATACGACCGTTGTTGTTACGACCTGCTTTGTTTTTAAGAGAAACAAGCAAAGTTTTCTCAGGTGTGTTTGTTGTGATTTCAGCGAAATCCAAAGAAGTCATATTACGGCGACCGTTTGTTGTTGGTTTATAAACACGAATTCCCACGATATTTCCTCCTTAGATTATTCAGCTTCAGTAGCAAACAACTCGATTGCTTTAGAATCAGCTGCAAGCGTGATGATAGCTTTTTTAGTTTTTGAAGTAAAACCAGTGTAACGTCCAACGCGTTTTGCTTTAGGTTTTACGTTTACAGTGTTCACATTCGCAACTTTTACACCTTCAAACGCAGCTTCAACAGCTTGTTTGATCAAAAGTTTGTGAGCGCGAGTGTCAACTTCGAATACATATTTTCCTGCTTCAAGTTGAGCCATTGACTTTTCAGTGATAACAGGTTTTTTGATAACATCATACAAATTCATTATGCAAGAACCTCCTCGATTTTAGAGATAGCTGCTTGAGTAACAAGAAGTTTGTCACTATTTGCGATGTCAAGAACACTTGCAGTTGTAGCAGTCGCAACTTTCACGTTTGGAAGGTTACGAGCTGAAAGAGCTGCGAATTCGTTTCCTTCTTCAAGAATAACAAGGACTTTAGAATCGATGCTCAAAGCTGCAAGAACTTTTGCAAATTCAGCAGTTTTTGGAGCTGTAAATTCAAGAGAATCAACGGCTACAAATTTGTTTTCAGCAACTTTTTCTGAATAAACAGATTTAAGTGCAAGGCGACGAACTTTTTGAGGAAGTTTGTACGCATAGCTACGTGGAGTTGGTCCGAAGACAATTCCACCACCACGCCATTGTGGAGAGCGGATAGAACCTTGACGAGCACGTCCAGTTCCTTTTTGACGCCATGGTTTGCGTCCGCCACCTGAAACGGCTGAACGGTTTTTAACTGCGTGAGTTCCTTGACGAAGGCTAGCACGTTGGCTGATGATCACATCAAATACAACTGCTTGGTTTGGTTCGATACCAAAGATCGCATCGTTAAGAACAACTTCGCCCGCTTGTTTACCAGTTTGGTCGAATAATGTTACATTTGCCATTTTGACTGTATTCCCCTTTCCTTATTATTTACCAGCTTTAACTGCTGACTTGATAGTGATAAGAGATTTCTTAGCACCTGGTACGTTACCTTTGATAAGGATAACGTTCTTTTCTGGAACAACTTGTACAACTTCAAGGTTTTGAATTGTTACACGATCGCCACCCATGCGTCCTGCAAGGTTTTTACCTTTGAATACGCGGTTAGGTGCAACAGGTCCCATAGAACCTGGACGACGGTGGTAACGAGAACCGTGAGCCATAGGTCCACGTGATTGTCCGTGGCGTTTGATAACACCTTGGAAACCTTTACCTTTAGAAGTACCAGTTACATCAACAATGTCTCCAGCTTCGAAAGTGTCAACTGTGATTTCAGCACCAACTTCCAAGCCTTCAACGTTTTTGAATTCACGAATGAAGCGCTTAGGAGCCGTGTTAGCTTTTGCTACATGTCCTTTAGCAGGTTTGTTGCTCAATACTTCGCGTTTGTCATCGAAACCAACTTGGATAGCGTTGTAACCATCTGTTTCAACAGTTTTAACTTGAAGAACAACGTTTGGAGTTGCTTCGATAACTGTTACAGGGATCAATTCGCCAGCTTCAGTGAAGATTTGAGTCATTCCCACTTTTTTCCCTAAGATTCCTTTTGTCATGAGAAAATAGTTCCTTTTCTATAGTTTTTTATTCAAAAAGTTTTTAACGAGCGTTTTTTATGCTCTGGATCAAGCTTTAGATTAAAGTTTGATTTCTACGTTTACACCACTTGGAAGATCCAATTTCATCAAAGCGTCAACTGTTTTTTGAGTTGGGTTGATGATATCGATCAAACGTTTGTGTGTACGCATTTCGAATTGTTCGCGAGAATCTTTGTATTTGTGAGTCGCACGAATGATTGTGTAGAGGCTACGCTCAGTTGGAAGTGGGATTGGACCCGCAACTTGTGCACCTGTACGAGTAGCTGATTCTACGATTTTTGCAGCCGCTGTGTCGAGTGTACGGTGTTCGTACGCTTTCAAACGGATGCGGATTTTTTTGTTTGCCATCTTTTTCTCCTTTTCGTCTATTTAAGATAATAGGCTAGCTCCACAAGAAAACCGACGCGCGTTGCGTGGCAATGCAACCGAGCGTGTCGCAACCTCTTGCATCAAAGCTAATAGCTGTTTTTCACAGCACCATAGTAGTTTAACACAAACAAAGGCCCAATGCAAGGGATTTGAGAAGATTTTTTTCGTTTTTTTGATGAAAGTGTTTTCGAAAGAAATAGAGTGCTAAAAAAGTTGCTATTATATAGGAAAAAGGGAGCGAGACAGAACAAATTTATATCCAATTTGTTCGTCGTCTCCCCCCCCGCACAGTTGATTAGGTTATCTTTGGAGCTTAACAAGCGAACAAAGATACCAATCAACCACTGCGTCTAGCAGTTATTCCTATTATTTTCAGATGGCTGTAGTCTTTTTTCTTCCTATTTATCTATTTCTAGAAATTCCGTCCTGATTTGTTATAGCCATATTTTTCGACGAAATGCTCACGGAATTCTAAGAGATTGTCATCCATAATGGCTTGACGGACCTGCTTCATGAGGTTGATCAAGAAGTACAGGTTGTGGTAGCTTGTCAAGCGAATGCCGAAGGTCTCATCTGCCTTGAGGAGGTGGCGAAGGTAAGCTCGGGTATAGTTCTTACAAGTGTAGCAATCACATTCGGGATCTAGCGGTGTAAAGTCTTCTGCAAATTGCGCATTTTTCACTACTAGGCGTCCTTGGCTAGTCATACAGGTACCATTTCGCGCAATCCGCGTCGGCAAGACACAGTCAAACATATCCACTCCACGAATAACGCCATCGATCAGACTGTCTGGAGCTCCTACTCCCATGAGATAGCGCGGCTTGTTCTCTGGTAAGAGCGGAGTTGTGAAATCAAGCACGGCATTCATCTCTTCATGGCTTTCCCCAACAGCTAAGCCACCGATAGAATAACCTGGAAAGTCCATGCCGACCAAATCTTGAGCAGACTGACGGCGTAAGTCTTCAAATCCAGCCCCTTGGACAATCCCGAAAAGACCTTGATCATGAGGGCGACGGTGAGCCTTTAGGCCACGTTCTGCCCAACGACTGGTCCGTTCGATTGATTTTTTCACATAATCATAGGGCTGATAGAACTGAGGACATTCATCAAAGGACATCATGATGTCGCTCCCTAGATTATTTTGGATCGAGATGGCCTTTTCTGGGGAGAGGAACATCTTCGAGCCGTTGAGGTGGTTTTTAAAGGTTACCCCTTCTTCGGTGATGTTGCGGGTATCCGCCAATGAATAGACCTGGAAGCCTCCACTATCTGTCAAAATGGGCTGGTCCCAGTTCATGAACTGGTGCAGTCCTCCTGCTTTTGCGACCAAGTCGTCCCCCGGACGAAGCCAGAGATGGTAGGTGTTGGCCAAGATAATTCCGGAACCCATTTCCTTGAGTTCTTCTGGCGATTGGGTCTTAACGGTTGCCTGAGTCCCTACAGGCATAAACATTGGGGTTGGGAAGGTCCCGTGAGGGGTGATAATTTCTCCCAGACGAGCACCTGTATGCTTTTCTTTTTTGATTAATCGATATTGAATCGGTGAATCTGTCATGGTTACCTCCGTACTGGGAAAAACAGTCCCAGCCTTCTTATTCCTGTCACAGTTTTCCTGTGAGCACCTGTACGATTGTACCAAATTTTACCGGCTCTGTCACGGACTTATGTTATAATAAAAAGTACTACTATGAAGAGAGTGTCATCTATGAACCTTAAACTGATTCGCCTCCGGGCACGTACCATGCAAGTCCAGCAACCGGGCTTAGCTATCCTTTTTGCTCTTCCGGTCCTGTTGACCATTCTTGCTAACTTTCTCTTAAGTGGGCAAGATCTGGTCGATCTACTACCGGATATGACCTTGCAGCAAGCAAGTATCTACATGATCCAGCGACAACTCTTTCCTTCTGTCGTCTCCTTTGTCATCTCCATTTTAGTGGTTGGTGCGACTTTTAGCTATTTAGATACGATTAATCCCAAGATCGAGCACCGAACACGCGTCTTAGATATCTTTAAACAAGATCGCTTTACCTCTGTATTTGCCACCTTGATTTTGAAGCAAGCCGTCCTCTTTTTATGGGGACTCATCCTCTATGCGGGGAGCCTCATCAGCACCTACGCCAGCATTCGATTTTTGGCGATCTACGATAAGGTGAGCAACCCTAGCACTTTGAGTGCTTCTAGTCCTGAATTCCAATCTCTCATGCAACAAATGCCTCTGATGACTGCTGGTGTCGTGCTGGGCCTACTTGGCCTCCTCTTTTACCTGCCACAATACTACAGTCTCAGCTTGGTCGAATTGATCCTCTACGAGCAATTACGAGACGGCGACTACAAGGGAGCCTTTGGAGTCCTTCGCCAAAGTCGTGAAACTATGAAAGGGTTCCGCAGCAATCGCTTGGTGCTCGATCTAACCTTGATTGGTTGGTACTTCTTGAATTACTTCACGCGCGATGTCATCGGCTTTTATACCATGCCTTACTTTATTAACTGCCAAATTGCATTTTATGATCAAATCAAGCAGATCAAACAAGGGCCGCGCCATTTTACAGGCCATCCAAGCCATGAAACTGAATAAGAGTAAGAAGAAAACCCCAGCAAGCTGGGGTTTTCTTCTATGTCAATTGTTTATCATTTATAAACCGTATAGGGAGTCTCCTAAGATCAGTCGGGTGTGTTCTCGTTTGATACAGCGGTTCATGACGATATCTTCTCGTCCAGCTCCACGAAGGATTTCTTCTGCTTCTTGATTTTCCAGTTCCAATTGTGCCCAGAAAATTTTCGCATCCGTCTCAATAAAATCACGTGCCACATCTGGTAAAAACTCACTGCGACGGTATACATCGACGATATCTACTGGGAAAGGAATCTCCTGCAAGCTAGCATACACCGTTTCTCCAAGAATCTGGCCACCGGCTGCACGGGGGTTGACAGGAATAATCCGATAGCCCCGCTCTTGCATCTCCTTGCTGACACGATGACTGGTTGTGTCTTCACGATCAGATAATCCAACCACAGCGATGATCTTGCTGGTTTCTAGGTAATGTTTGATAATGCCATCACTAGGATTGCGAAATGAATAAGCCATAAGAATCTCCTTTTGTATGCGTTTCCTTTCTTTAAATAGTATAACAATACGGAAGGCATTGCAAGTGTTTGTCGTTAAAAGCGGTAGGAAACTGAAAAGTTTCCTACCGCTTTCTGTTTTGAACAAACTTAATCTTATTTGGCTTCATACCATGTTTTGCCTTCGTTCTCATCAGCTTCCAGTGGTACTGCAAGTTCAATAGCGGATTCCATGGTCTCTTTGACAAGTTCTTTGATCGCTGCCAGTTCATCACTTGGCACTTGCAGAACGATTTCATCATGCACTTGAAGAAGCATCTTGGTCTTGTATGCTCCTCTTTCTAGCGCTTGGTCCAAGTGGATCATGGCAATTTTCAAGATGTCTGCTGCAGATCCTTGGATCGGTGAGTTAATAGCTGTCCGCTCCGCAAAGCCTCGAACATTGAAGTTGCGAGAATTGATATCTGGAATCTCCCGACGACGCTTGAAGAGAGTCTCCACATAGCCTTTATCACGCGCTTCCCGTACCACTCTCTCCATATAGTCCTTGATGCCAGGGTAGCGTTCGAAGTAGGTCTCAATATAAGCCTTGGCTTCTTTTCGACTGATCCCTAGGTTGTTAGACAGTCCAAAGTCGGAAATTCCATAAACCACACCGAAGTTTACTGCTTTTGCATTGCGACGGTCGTTCGGCGTCACATCTTCAGGTTTTGCAATATTGAAAACTCGCATAGCAGTCGATGTATGGATATCTGCCCCATGTTTAAAGGCGTCAATCAAATGCTCATCTCCCGAAATATGGGCCAAGACGCGCAGTTCGATTTGTGAATAGTCCGAACTCAGCAAGACACTGTTTTCCTCTTCTGGGACAAAGGCCTTACGAATAAGACGACCTTGTTCCAAACGGACAGGAATGTTTTGCAGGTTGGGATCCACGCTGGACAAACGGCCTGTCTGCGTCAAATCCTGTACATAGCGGGTATGGATCTTCCCATCTTCCAAAATCCAGTCTTGAAGACCGATGACATAGGTCGACTGGATCTTAGCAATTTGGCGGTATTCAAGAATCTTAGACACGATCGGGGCGATTGGAGCCAGGCGTTCCAAGACATCAACGGCTGTTGAGTAGCCGGTTTTGGTCTTCTTAGTATATTCAAGAGGGAGTTCCAATTTTTCAAAGAGGATGACGCCCAATTGTTTTGGAGAATTGATATTAAACTCTTCTCCTGCAAGCTCGTAGATTTCTTGAGTCAAGCGCTCCAAGACCACTTCGTTTTCCACCTGCATGTCTTCTAGGGTCTGACGCTCTACCTTGATCCCCGCGATTTCCATCTTGGCCAAAACAGCTGCTAGCGGTTGCTCCATATCATAGAGCAAATCTAGTTGGTCATGGGCCTGCAACTGCTCTACCATGGGCTCTTCGGTATCCAGTAGAACAGCGACTTTCCGTGCCAAATGCTCTAATAGGACCGCCTTTTCTGGGATAGCTCTTTTGGCTCCCTTGCCATAAACGACTTCGTCCAGCGGCAGCGCAATCTGACTATAGAGACTCGCAATGGTTGAAATTTCATTGTCCTCTACGGTCGACAAGAGATACTTGGCCAATCGACTGTCAAACGCGGGATTTTGAAGGGAAATGCCCAAGTGGCTGAGCAAGACCTTGGCCCGCTTGAAGTCATAGACCTTGAGGGGCGTTTTTTCGAGAAATTCTTTGAAAATCGGTGTTTGTAAAAGACCAGTATCCGTACTCGCGTAGAGCTGACCTTCGGTCCCCCATGCAAAACCGATGATGGGTTCCGTATGGTAATTGTCCCCAAAAATCTCAAAATGGAAGAAACTATCTTCCGTGAGCATATCTGAAGTGACTTGCTCGACTTCTGTATAGTCAATGGCTACAGGAGCTGCTTCTTCTCCACTGAGATCCAAGGCCTGACGGAGTTGCTTGAAGCCCATCTCCTCATAAAACTTGGCGAGATTTTCTAGATGAGGGCCCGTATAGGTGATATCGTCAAGTCCAATTTCAATAGGCGCATTGGTATCAATGGTTGCGAGAGTCTTGGATAGGTAGGCCTGCTCCTTGTCATTGATGAGGTTTTCCTTCATCTTAGAAGCCTTCATCTCATCGATATGCTCGTAAATACCATCGAGAGAGCCATACTCTAGGAGTAGTTTGATCCCTGTCTTTTCTCCGATCTTAGTCACACCTGGGATATTATCCGATTTATCTCCCATCAAGGCCTTGAGGTCGATAAATTGCTCTGGTGTCAGTCCCATCTTTTCTTTCAAATAGGCTGGAGTGAATTCCTCAAACTCCGCTACCCCTTTTTTGGAGATTTCAACCACCGTATTGTCATCCGTCAGCTGGATCAAATCCTTGTCCCCAGAGACAATGGTCACATCAAATGGCACCGAGGTAGTTTCTGCCATCTTATCCAGCGTTCCAATAATATCATCCGCTTCATACTGAGCTAGCTCATAATGGCGGATTCCCAAATGATCCAGTTGCTCACGAATGAAGGGAAACTGCTCGCGGAACTCATCCGGAGTTTTTGCACGGCCCCCTTTGTAGTCGGCATACATCTCCGTCCGAAAAGTCGTCTTTCCTGCATCAAAAGCAACGAGGACATGGGTCGGTTGGATGCGCTCCAATAGATGGCTCAACATGAGGTTAAAGCCATAGACCGCATTGGTATGCAGACCATTGGCATTTTTGAAGCGATCAATTTGATTGTAAAGTGCGAAAAAGGCACGAAAAGCGACGGAAGACCCGTCGATGAGTAGTAATGTATTCTTTTTTTCCATAGGCTTATTATACCACGAATCACAAGGTCTCTGGTACATAAAAACTCTACCCTTTCGGGTAGAGCCTTCTTTAGGAGTTTCTTATGAAAATGAAGAGAAGTGTTTATTCGCCGTAACAAGAACCTTGTTGTGGCAATTTCTTAAAGCGTTTTGGATAATTGACTGAGATTTTCATTTTCTGTACCTCATTTCTTATTGGATGAGTACAGTATACTAGAGAAACCTAAACGATTCCTTATAGAAAGCTTCAAGAAAACTAAAAGCTGATGCGCAAAACACGCGGTTGTTTTTTGCTGCAAGCTGGTAACTGAAGATGGAGCCCTGTCTCATCTTGGCTCCAAGAAAGGGGCTGGCTTTCTCCAAGGAGCTCTAGCTTTTGAATGCGCGCATGAAGGATTCTCGGTTGCTTGAGGTCATAGGCGAGAGACGGCAAGGTCAACTCTTCCGTCCTTCCACTTGGTTCCAGCTGGATAGCATAAAGAAAGCCATCACGCATGGTATAGCGGAAATCTCGGCTGGTATAGAGTGGCGCTTGCCCGTCTGAGAAGGAACCTTCCCGGGCCCCGGTCGGTCCGTCTGATGACACCCGCCAAGGCCGACTCTGAT
The DNA here is from genome assembly GCF_020554365.1 of Streptococcus sp. 210928-DFI.4.42. Classification (NCBI taxonomy): domain Bacteria; kingdom Bacillati; phylum Bacillota; class Bacilli; order Lactobacillales; family Streptococcaceae; genus Streptococcus; species Streptococcus sp. 210928-DFI.4.42. Next base: position 22,543 of record NZ_JAJCHF010000019.1, on the reverse strand, counting down.
AAATGGCTTCTCCATTTACCGCCAGCCAGTCCCCGATCTCTGTGAGGATGTCTTGGTCTTGCTCAGGGATGGTTCCATCTGCCTTGGGTCCAATATTGAGCAGAAGATTGCCATTTTTGGCCACAACATCAACTAAATTTTGTAGCAATTCCTTACTGGTCTTGTAGGCTAGATCCTGGGTATAGCACCAAGAATTACGGGCAATCGCGGTATCCATTTGCCACGGAAAGGCTTGCGTCTCTCCGTATCCTCCCCGCTCCATCTCAACGATTCCTGAACCGAAAGGGAGGGCATCCTGTTTGTAACAAACAGCCACCTTGCGATCCTCTTGTGCTGCTAGATTGTAATAATAAGCCAAAAAGCGCATCAAGTAGGGACGGAAACTCTCATGCTGGATCCACCAGTCAAAATATAGGAGCTCTGGTTGGTAGTCCCGCACCAGTTCACAGGTTCGCAACAGCCAATCTTCCAAGAATTCTTTGCTTGGATAAGGCTTAGAAGTCAGATCAAAATGATCCTTGGGCTCTGGCTCCGCTGGCCAATAAAGACTGTTTCTTGGGACTTCTTGCGAAATGTCACTAGTGAATTCCTTGCCATGTGAAAAGAAAAACTGGTGTTCTGCCCGGTGAGAGGACGTACAGAAGTGCAGGCCACGTTTTTCTGCTTCCTCCCTCAGCTCCCCTAAGACATCTCGTCTCGGCCCCATTTCTAAGCTATTATAAGGCGAGAGAGTAGAGGCGTACATTTGAAAACCATCGTGGTGCTCCGCAACTGGGAAAAGATACTGAGCTCCCGCTTTTTGAAAGAGATCCAGCCAAGATGCCGGATCAAATTGATCGGCTGTAAATAGAGGAATGAGATCCTTGTAACCAAAGCTAGCCTGGTCTCCAAAATGCTCTCGATGATAGTCATAGCAAGGATTCCCTTGGATATACATATTTCGCGAATACCATTCCGAACCGAAAGCAGGTACACTATAGACGCCCCAGTGGATAAATATTCCAAATTTGGCATCCCAATACCAATCTGGACAGACTTGATAGCTAAGAGAGTCCCAGCTTGGTTCAAAAGGACCTGACTGGACAACTTGATCAATCTCTTCAAGGCTTATCATTCTCTTCTCCTCTTTTCTTGTTACTACCTCTATTGTAACGAGAAACCCTCGTTTGTAAAGACAAACGAGGGGAATGTTTAAAATAGTAGACAAAGAGCTTGATCTAGGAGAATCAAGCTGATGATGAATGAAATGAAGCTTCTAGCCCTTCACTGCTTGAGAAATAAAACGAGCGATGGCGTCTGTCTCCCCTTGGTGGAGAGCCTTAACGATTTTGGACCCCACAATAACGCCATCTGAGACCTTGTTGAAACGGTGAACATCCTCCATGCTGGAAACTCCAAAACCTGTTAAAACAGGAATGGACGCTATTTCGTGTAATTGGGCCAAGTGATGGTCCAAGTCATCTCGATAGCTACCAGCTTTCCCCGTCACTCCATTGACAGCAACGGCATAGATAAATCCTTCTGCATCATGGATCAATTTCTTCTGACGCTCGATTCCTGTGGTTAAGCTCACTAGCGGCACCAAAGCGATGTCTTTATCCACTAAGAGAGGCTCTACCAGATCTGCATGCTCATGAGGAAGATCCGGAATAATCACTCCCTTGACCGCTGTTCCTTCTACATCTCTAAAGAAGTTTTCAAGCCCATATTGGAACAAGGGGTTGAAATAGGTCATGATGACCAAAGGAACACTTGTCTCCAGACGCTGGATCGTTTGTACCAGTTCCTGTGTCGTCGTCCCATGGGCTAAACTTCGTAGCCCCGCCTCTTCAATCACAGGGCCATCTGCCACCGGATCTGAAAAAGGAATGCCAACCTCAATAGCTGAGACACCAAGATCCTCCAAAAATTGGATGGTTTCCTGCAAACCTGCCAAGCCTTTTTCATGATCTCCTGCCATGATATAAGGAACAAAGATCCCTTGCTGCTGGTCTTTCAGCTTTTGTAAATGCTCTGTTAAGGTCTTTCCCATCTTACTCTCCTCTCTCTTGTTCTAGGCGGTCTTTGACTTGTACCACATCTTTATCCCCACGACCTGATAAGCAAACGATCATAGATTTTTCAGGCCCCATTTCCTTAGCCAATTTCACCGCATAGGCAATAGCATGGCTCGATTCCAGAGCTGGAATGATTCCTTCTACTTTTGAAAGCAACTGAAAAGCTTCTAGGGCTTCTTGGTCTGTCACAGGCACATAGGTTGCCCGCTTGATCTCATGGAAATAAGAATGCTCTGGCCCAATTCCTGGGTAATCGAGACCTGCTGAAATCGAGAAGGCTTCTAAAATCTGTCCATGAGCATCCTGTAACACATCCATCAAGGCGCCGTGAAGGACTCCCGGACGCCCCTTGGTCAAGGTTGCTGCATGCTGGTCTGTATCTACCCCAAGCCCAGCAGCTTCTGCCCCATACATGGCAACAGAGGGATCCTCAACAAAAGGATAAAAGAGCCCAATGGCGTTCGATCCGCCTCCTACACAGGCTAAGACTGCATCTGGTAGCGCACCGTCATTTTGCTCTGCAAATTGGCGTTTAGCTTCTCGACCGATGACACTTTGAAAATTACGGACAATCTCTGGGAATGGGTGAGGTCCTAGAGCAGAACCCATGATATAGTGGGTATCCTCCACATTTGCTACCCAGGCTCTAAGAGCAGCATTGACCGCATCCTTGAGAACACGTGACCCATCTGTTACTGATTGAACCTTGGCGCCCAATAACTCCATCCGAAAGACATTGAGGGCTTGGCGTTTGACATCTTCTTCTCCCATGTAGATGGTGCATTCCATATCAAATAAAGCAGCAGCCGTTGCCGTTGCAACACCGTGCTGTCCGGCCCCTGTTTCTGCGATGATCTTCTTTTTGCCCATCCGGTGTGCCAATAAAACTTGTCCTAGAGCATTATTAATTTTATGAGCCCCTGTGTGGTTGAGGTCTTCTCTTTTAAGAAAAATCTTGGCTCCACCGACATACTTGGTTAGATTCTTAGCGTAATAGAGCGGTGTTTCCCGACCGACATATTGTTTCAGAAGCTGATCCAATTCTGCTTGAAAAGAAGGATCTGCTTGACTTTCTCTGTAGGCTTCTTCTAATTCTAAAACTGCTGTCATCAAGGTTTCAGGGACAAATCGTCCCCCGAACCGCCCGTAAAATCCGTTTTGATCTGGTTGTTTATATGCCATGCTTGACCCTTTCTATAAATCGTTTTATCTTTTCTTGATCTTTTATTCCATTTGTCTCGACCCCACTGGATACATCCACCGCATAAGGATGAAAGAAGCAAATAGCATCTGCTACATTATCTTCCGTCAAGCCTCCTGCAATAAAGAAGGGCTTTGTGAAGTTTTGACTTTCGAGCTCTTTCCAGTCAAAGGTCCTCCCACTTCCTGCTACAGGAGCATCAAAGAGCAGATAATCGGCACTGGTCTCAGGAAGAGTCGCGTCTTTTCCCACTTGAACAGCGCGAATCGTCTGTTGGGGAAGGTCTTGCAAGATATTATCATCTATCGGCCCATGCACTTGTATCAGATCCAATCCCACAACTTGGCAAGCCTGCTCCACTTCTTCTCTTTGTGGTGATACAAAAACACCGACTTTTTGAACCCCCTTTGGAATCCCTGTAGCCAACTGCCGAGCTTGCTCCAGCGTGACTTGCCGTTTGCTTGGTGCAAAGACAAAACCAATGTAGTCCGCACCAGCTTCAACAGCGGTCTGGACAGCTTCCGGAGTGGACAGTCCGCAAATTTTAACCTTTGTCAATCTGCAACTCCTTTACTTTTTCAGCCACATTGTCTGCCTTCATGAGGGCTGTCCCAACGAGAATGCCATTAAAATAAGGAGCCAGCATGCGCGCGTCTGCTGCTGCGAAAATAGCAGACTCAGAGATGTAAACCGGTTCTTGTTCAAAATTGGTCGCCAATTCCAGGCTAGTATGAAGATCAGTCTCAAAGGTCACCAAGTTGCGATTATTGACCCCGATGATCTGAGCCCCAATCCGGTGAGCTACCTCTAGTTCTGTCAGATTATGGGTCTCCACCAAGACCTCCAGGCCAAGATGGGTCGCAAACTCATAGAGCTCTTGCAGACGAGTCTCTGATAAGGCTGCAACTATCAACAAGATCACTGTCGCCCCTGCGTTTCGTGCCCGAATTATTTGCTTTTCATCCACAATAAAATCTTTATTGAGGGTGGGAATACGCACTTGACTAGATATTTTCCGGAGATACTCGATACTGCCCTTGAAAAACACTTCATCGGTCAAGACAGAAATCATCACGGCCCCATTTTCTTCGTAAGTCTTAGCCTGCGCGACGATATCCACATCGACATGAATATCTCCCAGACTCGGGCTGGCCTTTTTCACTTCCGCAATGACCTGAAGCTTTTCTGGATGACTCTTTAGGTAATCATACAAGCGGTAGGTCTCACGCAAAGGTTGGAGTTCCTCTTCTTTCATCGCAGCCACTTCACGCGCCTTTTCCTTTAGAATCTTTGGCAAGAATTCTTGACTCATTTTTGATACTCCTGTAATAATCTCAATTTCTCAAGGGCAGCCCCACTGGCAATCACTTCACGTGCCAAGGCAATCCCCTTCTTGATAGAATCTACTTTGCCGTTGGCATAAAAACCAAGGCCAGCATTCAAGACCGTCACCTCTAAGAAGGGACTCGCTTCATTCTTCAAGACGCTGAGCAAAATTTCCGCATTGCGTTTGGCGTCACCACCTCGTACTTGATCAATTTCAATGCGCTCCATTCCTATATCTTCTGGTTGAAAACTGGATAAAGTAACCTGTCCATCTTCCAGAATAGCGAGCTGGGTTTCTCCATCAAGGCCTGCCTCGTCCAAACCTTGTGGACCACTCACCACCACTGCGCGTTTCCTTCCCAAATTCTTTAGAATCTCCGCCGTACTTTCCAGCATATCTGGACGACTGGTTCCCAATAGCTGGGTTTCTAGAGGAATCGGATTGATAAGAGGACCGGTTAAGTTCATCACCGTTGGAACCCCTAGCGCCAAGCGAGCGGGCATAATATAGCGCATGCCAGGATGCAGATTTTTGGCAAATAGGAAGACAATTCCCGCCTTTTCAAACACTCGTCCCAAGTCTTCTGGACCCAAATCAAGGTTAATTCCTAGAGCTTCTAGTACATCCGCAGAACCGGATTTAGAAGAGATCGAACGATTTCCGTGTTTCGCCATCTTGATGCCACCACCAGCAAGGACGAAGGCAGCTGTTGTTGAAATGTTGAAACTATAAGAACGATCGCCCCCAGTTCCACAATTGTCCATCGCTCCTTGAACTTCTGTAGGAATAGCGACTGCATAAGCCTGCATCACTTTTGCAATAGCCGTCCGCTCTTCAACCGTTTCTCCCTTCATTTTGAGACCTAGAAGAAGGGCCGTCACCTGGGCTTCTGAAGCACGACCAGCAACGACTTCCTCCATAGCAGCTTCTAACTCTGCACTGGTTAGATCCATTCCTTCCGCCACTTTTGCAAGCACTTGTTTCATCTTCCGCTCCTTGACTAGTTTGACAAAATTTTCGATGGTCTTGAGCCCATCTGGCGTCCCGATACTTTCTGGATGGTATTGAAAACCATAAATCGGTAAGCTGCGGTGTTGAATTCCCATAATGGCTTGATCATCCGTCGTCCGAGAGGTAATGACAAAATCCTCTGGCATGTCTTCAATCGTCAGCGAATGGTAACGCATGACTGGGACTTCTTTTGCGACACCCGCGTATAGAGGAGAGGGAGCTTCTAGCTGGATCTGGCTTTGTTTGCCATGCATGACCTGTGGCGCCAATCCCAAACGCCCTCCAAAAACTTCCGCAATCGCTTGATGCCCCAAGCAGATCCCCAAGATTGGTTTGACCCCCGCGAAATCTCGGATCATCTCCTCCATCTTGCCCGCATCCTTTGGCCAACCTGGACCTGGAGAAAAGACCAAGGCATCTGCTTCTTGGGCAACTTGGTACAGATCCGGATCATCATTTCGAAGCACCTGGACCTCATCAAATTTTCCGATATACTGTGCTAAATTATAGGTAAATGAATCGTAATTATCGACTAATAAAATCATCCTTCTTCTCCAATCCTTGTCATCGATTTTGCCTTATTGACGGTTTCTTGGTATTCATTTTCAGCGATCGAATCATAAACGATTCCTGCTCCGGCCTGCACATAAGCCTTCTTATTTTTGAGGATCATGGTTCGAATCGCAATAGCAAAATCGAGATCCCCCGTCACAGAGAGATAGCCAATAGCCCCCGCATAGACGCCTCGTTTCTCTTTTTCTGCCTCATAGATTCGCTTCATAGCTCGAATCTTGGGAGCACCCGAAACGGTTCCAGCTGGAAGGGTTGCCTTCAGAGCCTCAATGGAGGCTAGTCCAGGAAGTAATTGCCCCTTGACCACACTCGTCAGGTGCATGACATAACGGAAGAATTCCACTTCCATATATTTGGTCACTTCAACTGACCCATTTTGAGCGATACGACCAATATCATTTCGCCCTAGATCCACCAACATCCGGTGTTCTGCGACTTCTTTTGGATCCCCTGCCAAATCAGCTGCCAATTGCCGATCAGCCTCTTCATCGATCCCTCTGGGACGTGTGCCCGCAATGGGATTAGTTGTCACCACTCGATCCTTGACCGACACTAGACTTTCTGGACTGGCACCAATAATTTGGTACTCCCCAAAATCATAAAAGTAGAGATAATTCGAAGGGTTGGTCACGCGCAAATTGCGGTAATAATCCAATGGTTTACCTGAAAAATCAGCTGAAAAACGTTGACTAAGCACGCATTGGAACATATCCCCTTTTCGAATATAGTCCCGCGCTAGGGCCACCATTTCCTCAAACTCTTTTTGCTCCAAATGATTGTGGAAATGAAGTGCATGCAGATCCTTGTCCTGAAACTCTTCTTTTGCAGGTCTTGCCAACTGTGCTAATACTTGCTCCAAGCTCGACGCTTGCTCTGCTTCACTCCGTCCACTATAGAGGTTCTCTTCCACCACATAGACCTTTTCCTTTTTGTGGTCAAAAATCACATAGCTCTCATATAAGAAAAAGTGAAGATCTGGTGTGCCGATCGTATCTTCAGGAATGGAACCAATGTTCTCATAGAGGCCAATCAAGTCATAGCCGACAAATCCAATCGCCCCACCGTTAAAAGGAAGCTCTTCAGAAGTTTTCGTTTTGACCGTGATGCGATTCAAAAAGTCCAAAGGATCCTCTTCGACAATTTGATCATTGTAATAGAGGACACCATGTTCAAACTTGACTTCACTGACTGGCCGATAGGCTATAATTGAAAAACGCGCATTCTCTTTTTCGCGAGGGATCGACTCCAAGATCATTTTATGGGGCGCATCCAAACGCATATAAGCCAAAATTGGACTCAACACATCAGCAGATAAAACTTTTTTCATATCAGAAACCTCTCTTCTAAAACCCTTCTGTTCTAATGAATTCAACTGACCCCCGCTTCGCTTGCTAAGGCGATCAAGGGTATCCCATCGCTCTATTCTCGCTTTGGGATCAATGTGCCCGCTTGCTAAGGCACATAGAAAAGCCCTCACACAAAAACTGTGTGAGGGCGTAGTGTCCGCGGTGCCACCTCTTTTATAGGGAAAAATAGCTGGTCTTTCCCTACATCTCTATCTCCTCTATCAAGGAGTTGCACGGTAAGGGGTGCCAACCGAATTCACATGGGTTAGAATTCATTGATCATAACAGTCCAATTTTCATCAGTCGCTATTGCTTGTTCACAATTCCCACAAGCTCCCTGAAAATAGCCGACTCATTACTTTTCTGTTGCTACCATTATAACCCTTTTTCTTAGAAAGTCAATAAAATTTTTAGTCTTTTTTTATACTTTTTTCTACACTTATTTAATAAAATCAGCTTAAAGAGCCCTAGTGGCCCGTCCTTTTTATCCTAAAAAGAGAATACTCAACAAAGCCAAAATTGCAGAACCACCTTGGGTCAAGATAATCTTTTTATTGGCTGTCATCGCACCGTAGGTAGCAGCTCCAATAATAAAGAGAACAAAAATTGTAACAACTTCACTATTTTTAGAGACAAACAATCCATACAAGAGGAAGGCACCAATCAAGGCATTGTATATTCCTTGATTCTTAAATAAAGAGGTCACAGATGGGCGAGCGAGTTCTTCTTTATCCATGTTGAAAACCCGACTTGTGGTATCAGATGTGGTTCTGATGCTCTCCAAATAAAAAATATATAGATGCTCCAGTGCAGCAAGACTTGCTAAAATAATCGTCAGTAATGACATCGTAGATTCTCCTTTTTATTCGACTGTTATTTGTTCAATGCCAGATACTAATTTGTCCAGCAGGTAAGAAAATTGCTCTTGTTCTTGAGTGGTCAAAATCCGACTCATCTGTTCTTTCACCGCCACATGATGGCGAGGGGGATGTTTGACCAAACGATTATAGGCCGTATCCGTCAAATGAATTAAGATTTCCCGCTGGTTCTTTGGATTTCGACTCCGATGGACAAATCCTTCCTTTTCTAAAATTTTGAAATGCCGCGTTAAAGCAGCTGGATCAATCCGCAAGCGCTCCTGAACCGCGATCTGATTGCAAGGTGCTTGTTCTAATAAATCCTGCAAAATTTGATAACGTGTTAAGCTAATCCCTAGGCGCTTTTCAAAGAGTTGCGTAGTTGTTTGATCTGCCAAGCGTAGTTGGTAGAGCAAATCATTTATTTCTGCCATATTCCTTCTCCAATTTCTTTTTGATAAATCAATAATTGACTTGTCAATCATAAACCATTTCTCATCTCCTGGCAAGAAAAAGAGCTTACACTATTCTTGCGCACAAAAAAAGCCGCCTGATTGGGCGACTCTTAGGGAGATTATTATGAAAAAGAAAAGTTTTAGGATTTTTCTAAACAAAGTTAGGAGGTCTTTGTTTATGCTTCTATTATAGCGGACATTTCTTAAAGAAAGCTTACGACTTTATTTCAAAATGAAAACAAATTCTTTACAGATTCTTTTCAGCGTTTAAAATACCTGGGATATCTAGTAAGGTGTTCATCTGATGATTGCCTTGATAGTCAGACGTCAAGAAATTAATACTCTGAATCTGGCTATTTCTTGCAAAGTCAATATCCAGGCTCCGATCCCCAATATAGTAGGTATTTTCTGGCTCCAACCCGTACTTCTCCATCAGATACATAGCAGCTTCTGGGTCAGGCTTGCGGGCAAAACCACTTTGACTGGTCAAAATCTCTGTAAAAAAAGATTCCAAACCCAAATCCCGTAGGATGACAAAGGCATTCTCTCCCTTATGGGTATAGACAAACTGCTCAATTCCAGCTTCTTGTCCCCAGGATAGGACATCACGCGCCCCATCCATCAGAAGGACCTGGGCATTTTTCTCCGCTAGACTTTCTGCTCGGCGATGATTCAAGTCGGTCACATCCAGATGATACTCCTCCGCCACGGCTACTAAAAGATCTTGAACCGAATGCTTCAAGATGTAGTCTTTAATGCTGGCTCGGTCAAACGGAAGCTGATAAGTTGCATAGGTCTCCTCAAGACCTGCTAAAATAGCATCATAGGAATCCAGCAAGGTCCCATCCAAATCCCAAATAAAAGCTCGTTTTGTCATGTTCTCTCTCCTACTTTTCGTCTATAAAGTTGACTCAAAAACAGCCAACGGAAACCATTGTCCAGCAGCGTCCCCGTCCAGACCCCTGGAAGGCCAAAGCCAAGGGTTACTCCAAGCAGATAACCGGCTCCAATTCGAATGACCCACATGCCAATGGTCGTTGCATAAAATGGAAGTTTCCCATTTCCCAAGCCTTGCCAAACAGCAGTATAGATGACTGTTCCTGCTGTAAAGGGTGTTCCTAACAAAGAAAAGAGGACAACCGAAAGGCTAGCTTCTACCGCTTTCGCATCTTGTGTGTAGAGATGGGTCAGAAGGGTGCCCCCGAAAAAGATACCCAAGGCAATGGGCAACATCAATACAAAGGACAGCCAGTAAGACTGCTTTCGAAGGCGGTCAATCTGCTCAAAATCCCCTTCACCGAGGCTTCGTGCTACGAGCATGACTGTCGCTGTGGCCACTCCAAACACCGGCATGTAGTTAAACTGGGTCAAGGTTTCTCCGATGGCATTTCCGGCGACTGCCTCAGTCCCAAAAGCAACCACGATCGCAATGATCACCACATCTCCAGCTCGCATCATCAGCCGCTCTCCAGCAGCTGGAAGCGCTAAATTCAAGAGCTTACGATCCAATCCCCAACGTAGGGGGGCAAAGGGCAACTGGACCTTTTGCCACAAGAGGATAACGCCAACCAGACGGGCTAGCACAGTCCCCAAAGCTGCTCCGACAATGCCCCAACCAAAAAGGAAAATAGCCACAGAGGAGAATAGAGCATTTAAAACATTGGTCAACAAGCTGACATACATGGGAATACGTGGATTGTTGGCTACCCGAACCAGCGAGCCCAGGGTCGTCATCAAGCCTAAGAGAACAATGGTCCCGCCGACCAAGGAAAGGTAAATCCCCCCACTTTCGGCGACTGCAGCTTCCGTTCCCAACAGCGAAATCATCTGGCGTCCAAATATCAGCGAAGCCCCTCCTAAGAGAGCACTCAACAACAAGGTCACCTTTAGGGACTCTGTCGCATGGTAGGCAATGTTGTCTTGATTTTTTTCACCCAAACTTTTGGACATGACACTGGCAACTGCCGCACCCAGTGCCAAAAAGATGGCCTGATAGATGGTGATGATGTTTCCTGCGACAGAAACACCTGAAATGGCAACCAAGCCCAGGTGAGCCACTAAATAAGAGTCCACCATGCCCATCAGCATTTGTAAGAAATTTTCACCCATGGCAGGAAGGGCAATGTTTAAGATTTTTTTGTATGAATTCATGAGTATATAAAAGAGCCAAACGGCTCTTTTGATCTTTCTAATAGGGAGAATTACAGTCCCAAGTAGTCTTCTACGGCTGCTTGCATGTCTTTAGCAGCTACGCTTGTACGATGGCGAACCGGCGCAGTTTCAAGACCGTCTACGGCCGGTGGCACAGGAACACCTGAGAGGGTGTGCAATCTGGCCAAGGCTTCGAAATCGCCTAGACCTGTCTCGCCCGTCACCGCTTCTACTGCCACAACTGGGAATTTATAAGGACTGGCTGTAGAGGCAATGACTGTTTTAGCAGCATCCCCTGTTTGGCTAAGGTATTTTTGATAAACGGCTGATGCTACAGCTGTATGAGGGTCTTCGATGTAATCAGACGCTTCATAGACCCGCTTGATCTCTGCAGCAGTTTCTGCTTCATCTGCGTATGCAGCCGCAAACAAATCTAAGATTTCTTCATCAAAGTTGGACAATTGGTATTGACCTGTTGCAACGAGGCTTTCCATCAACTCTTTGGTCTTTGTAGCATCATTGCCTACCAAGTGGAAGATCAAGCGTTCCAAGTTTGAAGAGACCAAGATATCCATCGATGGACTGGTGGTCACCTTGAACTCACGTTTCTTATCATAGACATGTGTTTTGAAGAAGTCTGTCAAGACATTGTTTTCATTTGACGCACAGATCAATTTTCCAACTGGAAGACCGATTTGTTTGGCATAGAAAGCTGCCAAGATATTTCCAAAGTTCCCTGTTGGAACAGTGAAGTTGACTTTTTCTCCAGCTGTGATTTGACCTGTCTTGACCAATTGCGCATAGGCATATACGTAATAAACAATTTGAGGTACCAAACGGCCGATATTCATAGAGTTAGCTGATGAAAATTGTAACTTGTTGGCTGCCAATTTTTCACGTAGTTCAACATCGTTGAACATATGTTTGACATTCGTTTGGGCATCGTCAAAGTTTCCATCGATAGCGATCACATGGGTATTGTCCCCAGTCTGAGTGGTCATTTGCAACTCTTGTACCTTGCTGACACCGTCTTTTGGATAAAAGACGATAATTTCAGTACCTGGAACATCCGCAAATCCTGCCATGGCAGCTTTCCCAGTATCTCCAGAAGTCGCCGTCAAGATGACAATTTTATTTTCCAAACCGTGCTTTTTAGCTGCTGTCGTCATAAAGTAAGGCAAGATCGACAAAGCCATATCTTTAAAGGCTATGGTTGAACCGTGGAAAAGTTCCACGTTGTATTGACCATCAAGTTTGACAAGCGGAGCAATGGCTGGAGTATCAAACTTGCTGTCATAGGCATGAGAAATACAGTAGTCCAACTCTTCTGCTGTGAAGTCATCCAAGAAGGCTGACAAGACAAGCTTGGCCACTTCTTGGTAAGAAGCGTCTTTGAGGGTGTTAAAATCTAGCTCCACTTGAGGATAAGAGACCGGAGTAAACAAGCCGCCATCTGTTGCCAAACCTTGAAGGATGGCTTGACTAGCTGTTACAGTATTTTTTTCGTCTCGTGTTGATTGGTAAACTAATGTCATGACTGTTTCATTCCTTTACTAGTAGTCTTCTCATTATATCATAAATGTCAGAAAATTTAACGGCTTTTCGCCAAATCTTGGCAAAGGTCGGCAAACAGAATCAAGATAAAAGAGAGCAGGAGCAACCATTTTGCCCCTACTCCCAGATAAATCTTGTTTACCCTTGTCTTTCCCGTTCGATCAAGCCAATCCCAACTCTGCTAAAACAGATGGGAAGTCTTTCTTCAAGCTTTCAAGAGCTACCGTTACTTCTTGACGAGTTTGGTTGTTTTTCACAGTGACTTGACCGCTTTCAACCTCACTGCTTCCTAAGGTAATCAAGGTTTTGGCCGCAAAGACATCTGCTGACTTAAATTGTGCCTTGAGCTTACGTCCAAGATAGTCACGTTCTGCCTTGAAACCTTGGATTCGAAGGGCTTGAACCAAGCTAAGCGCTGCTTCATTGGCCTCATCTCCTAGAACGGCAATATAAGCATCTAATCCTGTTTCGATCGGTAATGCAATGCCTTTCTTTTCAAGAACGAGAAGAATCCGTTCCAGACCAATCCCAAATCCAAAACCAGCTGTCGCAGGGCCACCGAAGTATTCCACCAACCCATCATAGCGACCACCTGCACAGACTGTCAATTCATTGCCTTCAATTTCTGTAATGAACTCAAAAATCGTGTGGTTGTAGTAATCCAAGCCACGCACCATATTGGTATCGATGACATAGGCTACCCCCAAGTCTTCTAACATCCGACGAACCGCATCAAAATGCGCTTGGCTTTCTTCATCAAGATAGTCTAGGATGGAAGGAGCCTGTTCAACCGCCGCCTTGTCTTCTTTTTCTTTTGAATCCAAGACACGAAGCGGATTTTCTTCTAAGCGACGTTGGCTGTCCTTAGACAATTGATCCTTCATTGGCAAGAGGTAATCAATCAAGGCTTGACGATAAGCCTGACGACTAGCAGGGCTTCCCAAGGTGTTCAAGTGCAAGGTTACATTGTCAATTCCTAGTTCTTTCAGGAATTGCGCTGCCATGGCAATGGTTTCGACATCCGTTGCAGGATTGCTCGATCCAAAGCATTCTACCCCAATTTGGTGGAATTGACGCAAACGACCTGCTTGAGGACGTTCGTAGCGGAACATTGGGCCTATGTAATAGAACTTACTTGGTTTTTGTACCTCAGGCGCAAAGAGTTTATTTTCTACATACGAGCGGACAACAGGAGCTGTTCCTTCTGGACGAAGCGTGATATGACGGTCTCCCTTGTCATAGAAATCATACATTTCTTTGGTAACAATATCCGTCGTATCCCCTACTGAACGACTGATGACTTCATAATGTTCGAAGATCGGTGTGCGGATTTCATCATAATTGTATCGCGCAAAGACCTTGCGTGCAAAGCCTTCTACATATTGCCATTTCGCTGAATCGCCGGGAAGGATATCCTGGGTCCCTTTTGGTTTTTGTAATTTCATAGCCTTCATCCTTTGTCTTACTTTTGCCTCTATTTTACCACAAATTCGAAGAGAAATGGAGGCTGGATCGAATTTCCTTCGATCGACATGTTCAAAACCTCTTTCTCTTCTTGCCTTATCAGCCGAATTATGAGAAAATGGAAGCCATACTACACTGAAAGGATCTTGCGATGAGAGAGGATATCAAAATCAATGACCGCGCCCTGGCACTAGAGAAGTCGTTAATCGAAAAATTGGAGCTTGTATTTGATACCGATGTTGAGTTAGATGTCTATAACCTAGGACTGATCTACGAGATCCATCTAGATGAAGCCGGCACTTGCAAGGTGGTTATGACCTTTACCGATACGGCTTGTAGCTGTGCTGAGAGCCTTCCGATCGAAATCGTCGCTCGCCTAAAAGAAATCGAGGGGATCGAAGATGTCAAGGTTGAAGTAACTTGGTCACCCGCTTGGAAAATTACACGAATCAGCCGATACGGGCGCATCGCCCTTGGTCTTCCACCACGATAACAATCATTACCATTTAATAAACGCAATCAACTAATAAAGGAAGGCCTCTTTGGAAATCCGATCCACAATAAAAAAACGAGGAACACCAGCTCTGCCATCAGAGTTTGTTCCTCGTTTTTTATAATGTTTAAATCCATTCAAACTTTTTCACTACCAGAATGGTCTAAGCCTGGTCAGCTTTTGGTTCTGGAAGGATTTGATACAACACAATTCCAAGAATGGTTGACGTTGCGACACCAGTGATTTGAAGACCACCGAGGTCAATCATCAAACCACCGATCCCTGATACCAAGATCACACTTGCAATCAAGAGATTCTTTTTATTATCAAAATTAATCTTATGTTCAACTAAAATTTTCAAACCGCTAGCAGCGATAACCCCAAAGAGGGCAATAGACAAACCTCCCAATACAGGAGTTGGAATAGAGTGCAAGAGTGCTGATAGCTTCCCAATAAAGCTCATGACAACCGCAATCACTGCTGCACCTGAAATAACGTAAACTGAGTAGACCTTACTAAGGGCCATAACCCCAATGTTTTCCCCATAAGAGGTTACCGGAGGAGCTCCAAAGAATCCAGCAATAATCTGTGCCAAGCCATCACCAGTAAGCGTATGGTCAAGCCCTGGATCCTTGAAGTAATCACGCTCAGTCAAACTATTTAAAACCATGAGGTGGCCAAAATGTTCCGTCATGGTCACAAAGGCAATCGGAGCCATGGTCAAAATCGCACTTGGATAGAGCTTAAAACTATAATCCACAAATGGAATGTCAAAGTTTGGAACTTGAATCCAATGCGCCGCACTTACCTCTGAGAAATTGACAAAACTATGTCCTGTCATCAAACCAAGAGCCAATGAGAAAATATAGCCCACAATTAATCCAAGTAAAATTGGGACGACACCGACAATCTTCTTGCCATACATGTTAAATAGGATAACCGCAAAGAGGGTCACCATCGAAATCAATAGAGCATAGCCGCTGTAGCTATTATTTAAGGTTGTCGCATCAGTGACGGCATTCTTCGCAAGACTCAAACCAATTACCATGATAATGGGACCAACCACGATTGGTGGAAGGACCTTATTAATCCAATCTTTACCCGCATGCTTAACAATCAGAGCTACAAACAAGTAGACCAAACCGCCCGCCATGGCACCTTGGGCAACTGCTGCGATTCCATCAGTCTTCATCAACATCTGCATAGCAGCAATATAAGCAAAACTAGATCCCATGTAGGCTGGAATCTTATACTTGGTAACGGTCAAGTGAGCCAAGGTCCCCAAACCAGATGAGAACAAAGCAATGGCAGGATCAATCCCAACCAAAATCGGCACCAACACTGTCGCCCCAAACATGGCAAACAAATGCTGGAAAGATAAACCAATCAATAAACCAGGTTTTGGCATATCATTCACATCATATTTAACGTCATTCACGATCGTAAAAACCTCCTAAAATTAAGATGCGACAAGCTATGGCTGAACAAAAACGTCTACCTTCGATGACCAAATCGTTAGGACACAATCCCTGCTTCCATCATCGACGATTTCTTTTTTGATCAAACCACTTTTCAACTATACAAAAAAATCCCCCACAACAAGGAGATACACAAAATATAGGCTGGTCTTCCCAGGCCTTTCATTTCCATAGCTCCTTGCCTGCCTCTCTGGACAGTATTAAAGGATTGATTCGATTAGTCACAATTATAGCAAATTATAGACGGATTTACAAGAAAAATGACAGATGATACACTCAAATCCCCCAAAAAGTAATATTCATACGCTTCAGCGACAGGGTTAAAAATAGCGACTTTGAGCCAAAAAAGAGGCTGGGACAAAAGTCCTAGCCTCTCAATTATTTTTGGATTGTCGAGCAAGACGCAGTGGTTGAGTGGGCTCTACTACACTGATTTCATCAGCTTTTACAGCCCTACTCAACTGTGCGGAGGTGGGACGACGAAATCGAATTCTAATGAATTTCCGATTTCTGTCCCACTCTCTCTTTGGACAAAGTCGTCCTTGCAATTACTGTTTACCAGACTGTTCCATATTCCAAAAGTCGGTTACAGCACCACGTGATGCTGAAGACACGATATGAGCGTATTTACCTAAAACCCCACGACTATACAGTGGCGGCAAGGTTGTTTCAGCTTTCCGTTTTGCTAACTCTTCGTCTGAAACGTGCATGGTGATTTCTTTGGTATCTTGGTCAACCGTCACCATGTCCCCTGTGTGGAGGTAAGCAATTGGGCCACCAACCTGAGCTTCAGGCGCAATGTGACCAACAACGAGACCATAAGTCCCACCTGAGAAGCGACCGTCTGTCAAAAGGGCTACCTTGTCCCCTTGGCCTTTCCCAACGATCATAGATGACAAGGACAGCATTTCCGGCATACCAGGACCACCCTTAGGACCTACGAAACGGACAACGACAACATCGCCATCCACGATTTCGTCTGAAAGAACGGCTTCAATGGCAGCTTCTTCTGAGTCAAAGACCTTAGCAGGACCCGTGATGTTACGAACTTTCACACCTGATACTTTGGCAACCGCCCCTTCTGGAGCCAAGTTCCCTTTCAGGATGATCAATGGACCATCGGCACGTTTAGGATTTTCAAGCGGCATGATAACCTTTTGACCTGGTGTCAAATCAGCAAAGGCTTCCAAGTTCTCAGCTACCGTTTTACCAGTACAGGTGATGCGATCCCCATGAAGGAAACCATTCTTAAGAAGGTATTTCATGACAGCTGGCACACCACCAACATTATAAAGGTCTTGGAAGACATATTTCCCCGAAGGCTTCAAGTCCGCCAAGTGAGGCACGCGCTCTTGGAAATCGTTGAAGTCCTCAAGTGTCAAGTCCACATTGGCCGCATGAGCGATCGCAAGCAAGTGCAGAGTGGCATTGGTAGAACCACCAAGCGCCATGGTCACTGTAATCGCATCTTCAAAGGCTTCACGGGTCAAGATGTCAGATGGCTTCAGTCCCATTTCCAGCATTTTGACAACTGCACGGCCTGCTTCTTCGATATCGGCTTTTTTATCAGCTGATTCAGCAGGGTGAGAAGAGGAACCTGGCAAGCTCAACCCAAGGACTTCGATCGCTGTCGCCATGGTGTTGGCCGTATACATCCCACCACAGCCACCAGGGCCAGGGCAGGCATTACATTCCAGTTGCTTCACTTCTTCAGCAGTCATGTCACCATGGTTCCATTTCCCGATCCCTTCGAAAACAGAAACCAAGTCGATATCTTTCCCATCAAGTTTTCCCGGTGCAATAGTCCCACCATAAGCAAAGATCGCAGGGATATCCATATTGGCAATGGCAATCATCGAACCAGGCATGTTCTTATCACAGCCCCCGATGGCTACAAAGGCATCGACGTTGTGACCACCCATAGCAGCTTCGATAGAATCCGCAATGATATCACGAGAAGTCAAGGAGAAGCGCATTCCTGGAGTCCCCATAGCGATCCCGTCCGCAACCGTAATGGTCCCAAATTGAACCGGCCAAGCACCTGCATCTTTCACACCTTCTTTGGCCAATTTTCCAAAATCATGCAGGTGGATGTTACAAGGGGTATTTTCCGCCCATGTCGAAATCACTCCGACAATTGGCTTTTCAAAACTTTCATCGGTCATTCCCGTCGCGCGAAGCATGGCACGGTTGGGAGATTTTACCATGCTATCATAGACACTACTACGATGGCGTTTGTCTAATTCTGTCATGTCATTCCTCTCGTTCCATTTTTTACCATTATAGCATAAAAGAGGCCACAAAGATAGGCATGGACTTTGGAGAAACAGACAACAGAAAAGTTTCTTTCAAAAATTTCAATTTTTTTGTCAAGTAACTTTACTTTACAAAAAAGTTTTGTTATACTGTTACAGTTGATGAAAATCAAACCTAATTGAATTTATATCTTAAAAGGAGAAAAACGAAATGGCAGTACCTGCACGTCGCACATCAAAAGCGAAGAAAAACAAACGTCGTACGCACTACAAAGTAACAGCTCCATCTGTAAACTTTGACGAAGCAACTGGAGATTACTCACGTTCACACCGTGTATCACTTAAAGGATACTACAAAGGACGTAAGATCGCTAAAGCTGCATCAGCTGAATAATAGAAGGGAGATACCATGCGCGTAAATATTACACTTGAACACAAAGAATCTGGTGAACGCTTGTACCTTACTTCTAAAAACAAACGTAACACTCCAGACCGTCTTCAATTGAAGAAATACTCACCAAAACTTCGCAAACACGTTGTGTTTACAGAAGTGAAATAGGGGTTCACTACACGTCAATAGATGTTAGAAACCTTGATTTTAAGCGATTCTTGAAATTCTAAATTTCACTACATTGCAATATAAATCAACCGAATCACTACCTTTTTCACTACCTTTTTTGAAATAAGAATAATGATTCGGATATATAAAAGAAGAGGAACTTTATTGTGAAGCTCCTCTTTTTGTTATGTGTTCTTTTTCTCACAGATCGTATGACCTGGTTTGACACAGTTGGATTTCAGGTACTTTCAGTTTAGCTTTATATCAACCATCATCAAAATCCAACTATTTTCTTATTTTAAAAAATATGAATAAGTTTGATTGAATGAGGGAATTTCTTTAAATTTTTTCTTAGCACCTATAAGTTAATAATACTATTCTTTAAATTATAGTTTATAATTATCTGATGTTTCAATGACCACAAAACAAAGTACAGCGAATCACTTCCTTTAGTCAAACATATAACTGAACAACATTGTTTATCTTCCTGCACTTTCATATTTTTTCAATCCTTTTCTAAAAATTGTACGACTGATAATAATCAAAAAAACTGTAAAAACTATTTGATAGAAAAATAGGTTCAATGTATCTTTCCCTAAAAATATTAATACTGCAGGATTGGCAATTAATAAATTGGGAACAAATAACATAGTGATCAATCTGTTAATACCTGTAAAAATATTATATGGATACTTAGAAATTCCAATATAATTCAAAAATACATCTACTTTTGAAAATTTAGTTGGGAACCAAAATGAACTAATCGTTATTAGAAACCAAATTGAATAATATATAATACAACCACACATTAAAGAAAGGATATAAAATAATATTTTTAATGAATTTAAATGTACATTTAAATTTCCATAACTTATAAAAATGATCGCAAGACCAAAAAAAGTATTCACGAATTGAACTAAATTAAATGATCTAAAAATATAGAACAACTGAGTATCAAACGGCCTCAATAAAATTTGATCCAAGTTACCACTCAAAATATCTGATTCTAAAATTCCCATACTTCTAATTAACAATCCCATCATAACTCCATCTACAATAGTGTAGGAACCTACCAAAAATAAAATTTGATAATAGTCCCAACCATTAAAAGAGTCTATGTTTAAGAAAATCAATCTAAAAAATACAATAGGTAAACCAATCCACAGTATCGACGAAAATAGACCACAAAAGAAGTCAAAATGAAAATTCATATCAGATTTAAAACCAAAATGAAGTAGCCTAAAAATTACTTTTATTCTAAACATTTTATCCTCCCACATTTGAGAAGTGCTCCACTCCTTTTCTCAATATGAATCTTGATATAATATAAAAAATGATGCACCAAATCAATTGAATACAAATAATTCTCAAATAGTCTATTAATTTATATGTATCATTACTAAACATCTGAAGCGGTTCATATACTAAGTATTTAAAAGGTAATACATCTAAAAACAGACGAAAATTATTTGAAAAAAAACTTAAAGGCAATAATATTCCTGATAAAAACTGAATTACTATTTCTTTAACAGTAAGGACAAAAAATATATTTTCTAACCAAAAAGAAAGCATACCTACACAACATGATATTAAAAACCATAGAACCATAGATAGAATAATTGCAATACTTCCTAAAATAAGAATTTCAATGGTTAATAACTCATTCTTGTAATAAACACTGGAGAATAAAATGACAGGAATGATGATAAATAATAAATGAGCAAGCCTATCTCCAAGCATTTTACAAAAATAATACTTATAAAAAGTAACAGGTTTTATTAATATGCTAAAAAAATTTCCTGAATGAACATCGTCATTGATTTCCCAATCAACTGGATAAAAAACAAAATATGAAAAAATTATAGTCCCCAAATAGTATTGAACCATTGAGGTAAAATCATATCCTGCTATATTTATCTGGTTACTCTGATATATATACGTCCATAAAAATACTGATATCATAATTTGTATACTTGCCTGTAACATTAACAATAGTACACTTGATTTATAGTTCAAAATAGATCGAAATGATATCAGAATAATAGACATTTCTTTTTTCAATTGTGCTCCTTTTTTGTAAAATAGTTTTGTAAAATAATTTCTTCTAAAGAAAGATTTGATATTTCAAAATCTTCTATATCTACAAGCTTATTGATTGATTCTAATGTCTCAAAGACAAAATCTCTAGGTATTTTTAGTATACATTCCGATTTTGTTTGAGAAATGACTACTACTCCTTTAACAGAGCATAACTCTGGTACCAAATCTAATGTCATTTTTATCTTTAAATATTTAAAATCAGAAAATTTAGATAAAATAACATCCATTGACTCCTGCAAAATAATTTTTCCTTTGTCAATGACGATTAATTCGTCACAAACAGACGAAATATCATCCATATCATGACTCGTTAAAATAATAGTAGTATGACATTCTTCATTCATTTTCTTTAAAAATGTTCTGATATCTTTTTTAGACTGTATATCTAACCCTATAGTAGGCTCGTCTAAAAATAATATTTCCGGACTTGTTAAAGATGCCGCGATAAACTCCATTTTCATTTTTTGTCCAAGAGAGAGGGTCCGGACCTGCTGGTAAAGCTGATCTTTTACATTCAACAAATTGCTTAATTCCTGAATTCGTTCTTGTAAAATCGCCGGTTCTACCTCATATAAAGTACCAATCAATTGAAAATAATCCATAGCCGAAACATCTTGAAATAACTGTAATTTATTTCCTACTACTATTGAAATTTTTTTTCTAAAATTTATACTTCTTTTAAATGGAATTTCTCCATTCACTTCTAATTTTCCGGAACTAGGATAAAGAGTCCCAGTCAACATTTTAATCGTTGTGGATTTACCAGCTCCATTACTCCCAATAAAGCCAACTATACTCCCTCTCTTAATCGTAAAACTAATATCTTGAACAGCTCGAATCGTTATTTGATTACGTTTCAAAAATCTCTTGATAAATGGGAGTCTTGAATCAAAATTATAAAAATTTTTAGATAAATTCTGAGCATTAATAACTATTTCACTCATATATCTCTCCTTTCGATAAAATATATTTACTTGTACTTTTTCCATACTTTACCAAAATGCTAAAGATTGAGCTAAAATCTTCGGGATGGGTAAAATAATATTTGTCTTTAAAAAGTTTCTCAAAACCTTCAAGGCGATTATTGAAATCATTAAATTTTGTATTGTCTAGCTGGTTGAATGTCTCTTTAATATCCATAAACTTTCTCCGTGATTCTTTATTTCACTTTATAAATAGAAGAGTGTCTATATATTTATAGATCCTCAAGAACTTGCATTTTATCAAGTATAAGTAGAATAGTATGTAAGGGTTTACATTTTCATATTATATGATTATTTAAGGAATCCGTCAATTTTCCACATTATTATATGACAAAATGTATTTTTTAAAAATGCAAAAATCTATGAGCAAGATGTTTGACTTCCTTTTTTAAAGTATATATACTTATATTAACCTTAGAAAAGAAAAAATGTTTGAACAGATATTCAATAATAATTACTTTTTTTAAAATTAAAATTCGAACTTTAAATTTTTATCTTTTTTATATTATTGAGTAACCTAAATTGCCCAATTTGTAAAATTTAGCTAGACAAAAAAAGACATCCAAGAGAAATTTCTTAAATGTCTGTAAACGTTGATATAAGCGTGTTGATTAACGTTTTGATAATTGTGATGCTTTACGAGCTTTCTTAAGACCTGGTTTGGAAAGTATGGATTTCA
>NZ_JAJCHF010000018.1:0-46242 GCF_020554365.1 Streptococcus sp. 210928-DFI.4.42 | reverse complement strand
ATTTCATCAGCTTTTACAGCCCTACTCAACTGTGCGGAGGTGGGACGATGAAATCCAATTCTAACGAATTACCGATTTCTGTCCCACTCTCTTCTTTCGTCTATCTATCAAGAAGTGAGGAAGGAATGAAAAAGAATATTGTAAAAGATGTCTTATTCTTGGGTCAAAAGTCAGAAGAAGCGACACCTGAGGATCGCACCTTGGCTTTGGATTTGCAGGACACCTTAAATGCTCATCTCCTTGAGTGTGTCGGTTTAGCAGCCAATATGATCGGGGTGAAAAAGCGAGCGATTATCATCCGAATGGGAAGTGAAAATTTGGTCCTGTTTAATCCGGTTCTCCTTGAAAAGAAAAAGCCTTACCAAACAGAGGAAGGATGCTTGTCCTTGGTGGGGAGTCGGCCGACCACTCGTTATGAGGAGATTTCAGTGGCCTATCGAGATATGAATTGGAAAGCAAAAACAATTCATTTGTCAGGCTTTCCGGCCCAGATCTGTCAGCATGAAATGGATCATCTAGAAGGCATTATTATCTAAAGATGAAGGATGGAGTCGATTCGGCTCCTTTTTTTAGTTCTTATGGAAACTTTTTTCTTGACAGGGATCTTTTTTGTGTTAAAATAGTTCTCATAGTAACTTTAAAGTTCTTAAGAGAACTATTTGGAGGAAATGATGGACAAACCTTTACTAGAATTTAAAAAAATCGGTCATCTCATTCACCTCATGGTAGAAAGAGAGGCCAAGAAGAGAGGGCTTGAATTTAGCGCAGGACCCCAAGGTCAGGTATTGGGCTTTTTATCTCATCGTGAAAAGGAGGGGAAAGTGACCTTGATTCGGGATGTTGAGCAGGAACTTCATATCTCAAAATCCGTGACGAGTAACCTGATCAAGCGCATGGAGAAAAATGGCTTTATTTATCTAGAGCCTAGTCCAACCGATAAACGGGCCAAGTATGTCTACCTAACAGACAGTGTAAAAGATAAATTGAATGACATGAAACAATTCTTTGAAGAAGTGGACCAGGATATGATGGCTGGTGTATCAGAAGAAGAATTGGCCATCTTTTTCAGGGTCATGCATCAATTTTATGAGAATATGAAAAAAAGGAGCGAGGAATGATCAATATATTTCGGCGGTTAACTGCCAAAGAATGGGGCATGATTGCCCTTAGTACGGTCTTTATCTGTCTGGCTGTTTGGATGGATTTAAAGACTCCTGAATACTTATCCGATATCACGACCCTCTTAGCCAAGGATGGGACCAAGGTTTCTGATATTATGGATCCGGGAAGCAAGATGTTGCTCTTCTCTTTTGGAAGCTTTTTGATGGCAGTTTTTGTGGGCTTTTTGGCTTCAAGAGTCGCTGCCAGCTTTACGACGCGACTTCGAGGAGAGATTTTCCATCAAGTGATGGATTACTCTGATGCCGAGATCAAGAAATTCTCCGTTCCCTCTCTCTTGACTCGTACAACCAATGATTTGACCCAGTTACAAATCATGATTGTCATGGGGATGCAAGTTGTGACGCGTGGTCCCATTATGGCGATTTGGGCTCTGACCAAGATTTGGGGGAAGAGCAGTGCCTGGACAACGTCTGTTGGGATTGCGGTCTTGATGGTCTTGATTCTTCTCTCTGTTCTGGTTCTTATTGCCTTTCCGCGCCAGCAAAAGGTTCAAGGTTTGACCGATGCTTTGAATGCGACGACACGGGAGAGTTTGACTGGGGTGCGAGTGGTTCGCGCCTACAATGCAGAAGCTTATCAAAATGAGAAATTCCAGGCTGAAAACAAGGGCTTAACCCGTCTAAATCTCTTTGTTTATCGTTTGATGTCTTTGATGAACCCTGTCATGACAGTGGTATCAAGTGGGTTGACCCTTGCTATCTACTGGATTGGGGCGCACTTGATCAATGATATCGCCATGCCAAAAGATCCTACAAAGATCTTCACCAGTCCTGCATTAGCGGATCGGACCAAGGTCTTCTCCGATATGATCACCTTCTCCTCTTACGCCATGCAGGTTGTCGTTGGCTTTATGATGATGGTGGCCATCTTGATTATTCTTCCTCGTGCCTTGGTATCTGCCAAACGAATCAACCAGGTCTTAGCTTTAGAGCCGTCTGTAGCCTTCCCAAGTGAGTCAAAAGAAACAACAGGCCAAGAGGGTACCGTTGAATTTCAAGATGTTTCCTTCCGATATGGACGGACTTCCCGTGCTGTGATTGAACATGTGACCTTCTCAGCTCAGAAAGGACAAACCGTTGCCTTCATCGGATCAACCGGTTCTGGGAAATCCACTTTGGTCAACTTGATTCCGCGCTTTTACGATGCAACAGAAGGAAAGATCTTAGTGGATGGCATCAATGTCAAGAATTATAGCCACCAAGAACTGAATAATAAAGTCGGCTATATTCCCCAAAAAGCAGTGCTCTTTAGCGGCACTATTCGCTCCAATATGGAATTTGGAGAAAGTAGTCAAGGAAAATTAGAGGATGAAGCCATCTGGAAAGCTCTTGAATTGGCCCAAGCCAAAGAGTTTGTGGCCGCAAAAGAAAAAGGCTTGGATACAGAAGTAGCGCAAGGAGGAAGCAACTTCTCTGGCGGTCAACGGCAACGCTTGGCCATTGCACGGGCCCTGGCTCGCAAACCTGAGATCCTCATCTTTGATGATTCCTTCTCAGCTCTAGATTATAAAACAGATCGGATCCTGCGACAAGCCTTGAAAGAAGAGCTTGCAGATACGACCAAATTGATCGTTGCCCAACGGATTTCGACTATTATGGATGCAGATTTGATTTTGGTCTTGGATCAAGGGAAGGTCGTCGGTCAAGGTACCCACAAGGAATTGCTTGCGACCAATGAAGTCTATCAAGAAATTGCCTATTCACAATTATCTAAGGAGGAGTTGGAACATGCATAAGACAAAACAAAAAACATCCCTTTGGAGCCAACTTTCTCCCTATTTGAAGGGCTTCCACCTATTTTTCCTAATTGCTATCCTCTTTTCGATCGTATCGAGTGTAATCACGGTTATTGGACCGGATAAGTTAAAAGAAATTACAGATACCATTACAAAAGGGATGGGAGGCGCCATTGATATTGATAAGATCACTTCGATTGCCCTGACCTTAGCCATCCTTTATGGAGTTGGAGCACTGGTGTCCTACAGCAGTAGTTTCATTATCTCAACCATGATTCAGCGCTTTGCAGAACGCTTGCGCAATGCCATTGCTGAGAAGATCAATCGCGTGCCCCTCCAATATTTTGATAGCCATGAACAAGGAGATACCTTGTCTCGTGTGACCAATGACGTGGATTTGATGACCCAATCCTTTAACCAAAGCTTGGTTCAAATGGTCTCTTCTATTGTCTTATTGATTGGCTCCATCCTTATGATGTTTAAGACGGACTGGCACTTGGCGGTGACAGCGATTGTGTCCGTCTTTGCAGGTTTTGCTCTTTCCAGCATCATTATGGTCAAGAGCCAGCCTCTCTTTAAGCAACAACAGGACAACCTTGCCAAAGTTTCAGGTTATGTTGAAGAAATCTATAGTGGCCACAATATCGTCATTTCCTACAATGGCCGTCACCAAGCCAAAAATCATTTTGATGCCATCAACCAAGATTTGTACCATAGCATGTGGAAATCCCAATTCTTCTCTGGGATCATGATGCCCTTGATGCAGTTTGTAGGGAATTTCGGCTATGTCATGGTCTGTATCGTTGGGGCTGTCCTCACCATTAATGGAGACATTACCATCGGGACCATTGTTGCCTTTATGACCTATGTCCGCATCTTTACCCAACCAATTAGTCAAATGGCTCAAGGCATTACCCAATTGCAATCAGCTAGTGCTGCTATGGGGCGTGTCTTTGAATTCTTAGACGAAGAAGAAATGGAAGATGAATCCCAAAAAACACGCCAATTGGAAGTGCCAAAAGGTCATGTTACCTTTGAACATGTTCGCTTTGGTTATTCACCAGATAAGACTATTATCCATGACTTTACAGCTGAAGCTAAGCCAGGACAGAAGGTGGCCATTGTTGGTCCGACAGGTGCAGGTAAGACGACCATGGTCAATCTCTTGATGCGTTTTTACGACATTCAAGCTGGTAAAATTACCATCGATGGTGTGGATACTAAGGCCATGAGCCGAGAAGAAGTTCATGATGCCTTTTCGATGGTCTTGCAAGATACCTGGCTATTTGAGGGGACCATTCGAGAAAACCTGGTCTTCAATCAAACGGATATTTCAGACGAAGCGGTGGAAGCAGCAACCCGAGCGGTTGGGGTCCATCACTTTATTCGGACCTTGCCGAATGGCTATGATACTGTATTAGATGATTCAGTGACCTTGTCCGTGGGTCAAAAGCAACTCTTGACCATTGCGCGTGCCCTCTTGAAGGATGCTCCGCTTCTTATCTTGGATGAAGCAACCTCATCTGTCGATACCCGTACAGAAGAGTTGATTCAAAAAGCTATGGACAAACTCATGGAAGGCCGGACCTCCTTTGTCATTGCCCATCGCTTGTCCACTATTCGTAATGCGGATCTGATTCTCGTGATGAAAGATGGAAATATTATCGAGCAGGGTAATCACCAAGAACTCATGACCCAAAATGGCTTCTATGCTGATCTCTACAATAGCCAATTCACAGAAGAAGTAGCGTAACAACAAGATACAAAGCCCGTAAAATGCAAAGTGAAAATAGGAAATTCTTGCAGTGAGCCATGCTCACAAGAGAATTTATCTTTTTCACACAGCATTTAGGGCGTGTTCAATTCGTGTAATGGAAAGCACAATGGTGCCTTGCCGACACGACTCACTAACTCCTCAGGTGGATAATATCGATCCACCTTCGTCCTGTCGCAATTCCAACAAGATACAAAGGGCGTAACATACAAAGTGAAAAAATGAGAGTGGGACAGAAATCGGTAATTCGTTAGAATTCGATTTCGTTGTCCCACCTCCGCACAGTTGAGTAGGGGTGTAAAAGCTGATGAAATCAGCGTAGTAGAGCCCACTCAACCACTGCGTCTTGCTCGACAATCCAAAAATAATTGAGAGGCTAGGACTTTTGTCCCAGCCTCATTTCTTTATCGATAATAGTAATGGAAAAGAGGTTTCTTGGAGACAGAAAAATGATAAATCATCAGATTTTAGTGCTAAATCATGTGAAAAAGAAGAAAGAAAGGATAAAAAAGAAGCCTGGCTTGACAGTATTTCTTAGGATCGCGTATACTAGTAGTATAAAATAAGATGAAAGACAGGAGTGCCGACATGAAGCCCAATCTTCAAGATTATCCGAAATTTTATCGTTGGCTAACCCTGCCTTTTACGAGAAAACCACATCGTGTGCAGGTCCTTCAAAGGACGAATCGAATCTTGACGTTCGCCATGCCAGGCATCTACGGCCTGGTCTTTTGTTGGCTGTTTTTAAAGAAAACTTCAATGGGAGGAATCTGGCCTTTTATCTGGATCCCTGCTTCGGGTTTTGTCTTGTTTAGCCTCTTTCGTCATTGGGTCAATGTTCCAAGACCTTATGAAAAATGGGAGATTCAACCATTATTAGAAAAAAATTCATCCGGTCATTCCTTTCCTAGCCGACATGTTTTTTCGGCGACCATTATCTCCATGTGTGTCTGCCAGTTGTCTCTTCCGCTAGGAATGTGCTCGATGCTCCTATCTCTTCTATTAGCCCTTGTCCGAGTTCTTGGAGGAGTTCATTATCCCAAGGATGCCCTCGTCGCTTGGGGGCTAGGACTCGTCTGGGGAGGACTCTTTTTGCTGGCTTGAATGAACAAATTGCTGAAAATTGACCTTTGTCTAAGAGCGAGGGATAGTGTATACTGGAAAGTGGACTTAGAATAGGAGAGAAGATGAAGTACAGAAAAGCAGAAAAAGCAGATCTGGATCAGGTGGTTCGAGTAGCCAGTACAGCCTTTGAGGACTATCTATTTTTAAAAGTTATCAAGGATTTGGTTCGGGATCCCAAGCAATACCCATCCTTTGTTGAGGCAATGATGCGCATCCTGGTAAAGGTTTTTCTTAAGCACCATATTTGCCTTGTGGCAGAAAAAAATGATGAAATTTATGCAGTTGCCTTGTTGCAAAAGGAACCGATCCCTTTTCGGGCCTATCTCTTAAATGGGGGATTCGGTTTGCTCAAGTTTATTTCCTTGAAGAATATGTTGTCCTACTTTAAATTTATGGAGGACACGGATAAGGAATTGGAGCAAAATGTAGATTTTGATTGGTATTTGATGCTTCTTGCAGTCGCCCCTAAACACCAACGGCAGGGCTATGGCAGTCGCTTTATGATAGAAGGAATTGAGCCTTTCTTGGAAGAGATCCAAGGAAAAAAACTAGCCTTTTATACCAATACCAAAGGAAATGTCTATTTTTACACGAAAAATGGTTACAAGGAAGTCTATTCAAGTGAGATTAGCTTTAACCAAGTAGAGATGGGGAGTTGGTATTTCTTGAAGGAACTAAAAAAACACTAAGGTTACAACCTTAGTGTTTTTTTATTGTAGCTGTGAATCTGCTTGAACACCGAATTTTTCAAAGAAAGCAGTTCGTTCTTCTATGATAGCATCGGTCGGATGTTTGATATTCCGTAAGAGCTCAACAAGGTCTGGCGTGACTTCACGGAGCAGTTGCCCTAAAGACCAGATAGCCGTTGCAATATGGATCTGATTTTGTGAAGTTTCGATGATGTTCAGGAGTTTAGGGATGGCCGAGCGGTCATTGGCATTGGCTAGTGCGATAATAGCATTGCGTTGGAGGATATTCTTACCTCGCCAGCTTCCAGCAACGTTCCCGAATTTCTCCTTAAATTGTCCGTTGGACAGCTCGATAAAAGGAATCAACTCTGGATGAGCCAGATCTGGATCGATTTCTGTTGCTAAGGGATTATCTAGCCCTTTGTTATAAGGGCAGCTAATCTGACAAATATCACATCCATAGATGACCGTTTTAATTTTCTTGCGAAATTCTAGGTCCATCATGCCCTTGTCCTGAGTTTGGAAGGACAAACAGCGTTTGGCATTCATAGAGCCATCCCCGATTAAACAGGAGGTTGGGCAAGCATCTAAACAACGCCGACAGTCTCCACAACCATAGTCGACTGGTTGATCTGGTTCGATTTCGAGGTTGGTAATCAATTCCCCCAGAAACATGTAAGAACCGTATTCTTTTGAAATGACCAAGCCATTTTTTCCGATAAAGCCAATCCCTGCTCGTTGGGCGACGGCCGTATCTACCAGTGCTCCAGTATCGACCATGCCCTTGTATTCAAAATCCTGCGTCATTTCTTCAATCCCAGCAGCTAAGCGGTTGAGCTTGTCTTGAAGGACATAATGGTAGTCTAACCCCCAGCTGTTGGGAGTGAATTTTCCTCTTTTATAGGCTGTTTTTTGAGGTTGTTGCTTGAGTTTGTGGGGGTAGGCGACAGCGATTGAGATGATGGTCTTGGCGGAGGAGAGACTTAATTTGGGTTGGATGCGCTCTTCAATATTTTTATGCTCGAATCCAGAATTCCGTCCTTCCTCAACGGCCAAGCGGAGCGATTTTTCCAAATAAGCGAAGTCATCAGCAGTTGTAAATCCAATTTTTGAAATCCCAATAGAATGCGCCAGTTGGATAATGTTTTCTTTTAGTGTCATCCCTTTCATTATACACAAAAATGAAGTTTCTGGCGAGAGAGGAAAATGATGGAAAGGGCTTTCAAAAACTTTCTTTTTTTTGTATAATAGAAACATGAAATGCGAGGAGGATATTATGGGACAACCATTATTTTTACATTCAGTTATGCAGGAAAAAATTTGGGGAGGAACTCGTCTGAAAGAAGAATTTGGTTACGAAATTCCGAGCGACCATGTCGGTGAATTTTGGGCGATTTCAGCCCATCCACATGGGGTTTCTAAAGTAGCCAATGGTCCATACGAAGGAATAGGATTGGACCAGCTCTATCAAGAGCACCGAGAATTATTTGGCAATCGTAAAGAGCCTGTCTTTCCTTTATTAACGAAAATTTTGGATGCCAACGATTGGCTCAGTGTACAGGTGCACCCAGATGATACCTATGCAATGGAGCATGAAGGAGAACTTGGAAAAACTGAGTGTTGGTATGTAATTGCGGCTGATGAAGGATCAGAGATTATCTATGGGCACAATGCCAAGTCAAAAGAAGAACTCCGCCGGCAAATTGAGGACAAGAACTGGGATGCCTTGTTAACAAAAGTTCCAGTCAAGGCTGGAGATTTCTTCTATGTGCCAAGTGGGACCATGCACGCCATTGGTTCTGGAATTTTGATTCTTGAAACCCAACAGTCGAGTGACACCACCTACCGGGTTTATGATTTTGACCGTAAGGATGCTCAAGGAAACTTGCGGGAACTTCACTTGGAAAAATCAATTGATGTCTTGAACATCGGTGAGCCTGCTAATAGCCATCCAGATACAGTTGTAATCGATGATCTTCGAATGACCACCTTGGTTGCAAGTGATTTCTTCACCGTTTATAAGTGGGAACTGACTGGAAAAGCTGATTTTGAAAAGACTGCTGATTACAGCTTGTTGAGCGTCTTAGCCGGAGAAGGAAAATTGACGGTAGATGGAAAGGATTATCCTATTCAAAAAGGAAGCCACTTTATCCTACCGAGCGATGTTGAATCTTGGACTTTGGAAGGACAAGGTTTAGAATTGATCGTGAGTCATCCATAAAAAAGAAAGGGTTTGAGTTAAAAGTTGTGAAACAACTCAAGCCTTTTTTATCTGAAAACTATTTTTATGTTAAGCCTTGACTCTGACCTAAGGGGAGGGGTTATACTATCCTTGTAATACTCTTCGAAAATCAAATTCAAACCACGTCAGCGTCGCCTTACCGTATATATGTTACTGACTTCGTCAGTTCTATCTACAACCTCAAAGCAGTGCTTTGAGCAACCTGCGGCTAGCTTCCTAGTTTGCTCTTTGATTTTCATTGAGTATAAGGAGGAAATCATGTACCATATCAAAGAAGCTGCAGAGCTGTCAGGTGTCTCTGTCAAGACCTTGCACCACTATGACAAGATAGGACTTCTCGTCCCTGTGAAATCTGAAAATGGCTATCGGACATACAGTCAAGAAGATTTAGAACGATTACAGGTGATTCTCTACTACAAGTATCTAGGATTTTCCTTAGACCAAATAGCAGAACTCTTAGCTGAAGAAAAATCTAACTTATTGCCCCATTTGACCAAACAGTTGGACTATTTGACTCAAGAAAGACAACGTCTGGATACCTTGATTTCTACCCTGCAAAAAACCATTCAAGAACAAAAAGGAGAAAGAAAAATGACCATTGAGGAAAAATTTACTGGATTTAGCTATCAAGATACTCAAAAATACCAGCAAGAGGCGGTAGATAAGTACGGTCAAGAAGTCATGGATCAAGCGCTTGAACGTCAAAAAGGTCGAGAAGAGGAGGCGACAAGAGCCTTTAATCAAGTCTTTCAAGCCTTGGCGAAAAACCTCCAAGCAGGTTTGCCAGTAACAGCATCGGAAAACCAAGAAGAAGCAGCCAAACTTTTAGACGCGATTCGAACGTATGGATTTGACTGCTCTATAGAGGTTTTTGGCCATATCGGCAAAGGCTATGTCTATAATCCAGAATTCAAGGAAAACATCGACAAGTTTGGAGCTGGCACAGCCCAGTACACTTCGGATGTCATTGCCTTTTATGTCGAAAATCAAGCAAAATAAAAAAGTGAGAGTGGGACAGAAATCGGTAATTCGTTAGAATTCGATTTCGTCGTCCCACCTCCGCATAGTTGAGTAGGGCTGTAAAAGCTGATGAAATCAGCGTAGTAGAGCCCACTCAACCACTGCGTCTTGCTCGACAATCCAAAAATAATTGAGAGGCTAGGATTTTTGTCCCAGCCTCGTTTTTTTCTTGGATCAATTTGAAAAGAAGCGGACCGATCTAAGAGAGGTTGGATGGATGAACACAATGAAAACTTTATGAAAATTTCACCATTTCGGTTGACAGTCTTGAAAAAAAGGAGTAGAATAACCCCTGTTTTATGAAAAGAGGCAGGGAATCCCCGGCCTCATGATCTTTTTTCAAGGAGTTTTTTATGTTTTCAACATTGAAAAAATGGTTTATTGGCCGTCCGTTGAAATCTGGTGCAGAAGGTGAAGGTGGATTGCTAGGGAAAATGCAGGCCTTGGCCATGCTCTCTAGTGACGCGCTTTCTTCTATCGCCTACGGTCCAGAGCAAGTTATCCTGGTCTTGATGACCGTTTCAGCGGGAGCCATTTGGTGGTCTATTCCGATTGGGATTGTGGTCCTGATTCTCCTAGCCAGTTTAACGATTTCTTATCGCCAGGTCATTCATGCCTACCCTCAAGGGGGAGGGGCCTACATGGTGACTACGGAGAACTTGTCTCCCAAAGCGGGTTTGATCGCTGGTGGTAGTCTCTTAGTCGACTACATGCTGACGGTAGCAGTATCTGTTTCTTCCGGTGCAGATGCCATCACGTCAGCGATTCCATCTCTTCATCCTTATAATCTTCACATTTCCATTTTGTTGGTCTTGATTTTGATGCTGATGAACCTTCGGGGGCTACGCGAATCAGCTACATCCTTGATGATTCCGGTCTATCTGTTCATTGTCAGTACCATTGCCTTGATCGGCTATGGTGTGATCCAAATCTTGACGGGTCACTTGGCCTATAACGCAACTGCTCATGTGGGTCAAACCATTTCAGGGGTTAGTGTCATTCTCTTATTGCGGGCCTTTACGAGTGGATCGGCTTCACTAACAGGGGTTGAAGCCATCTCCAATTCGGTTCCTTTCTTTAAGAAACCAAAAGCAAAGAATGCAGCCTCTACCTTGACCATCATGGCTTTGATTTTGGGGATCATGTTTGCAGGGATTACCTTCCTCAATTACTGGGTGGGTGTCGTTCCGGCAAAAGGGGTAACAACTCTAGCCCAAATGGCCCAAGCCATCTTAGGGAATTCCCCAGTCGGACAAGCCTTCTTTTACGTCTTCCAATTATCAACAGCCTTGATCTTGGCAGTTGCGGCTAATACCGGTTTCTCAGCCTTTCCAATGTTGGCCTTTAACATGGCTAAAAATAAATACATGCCACACATGTATATGGAAAAAGGGGATCGTCTGGGCTATTCTAATGGGATTTTGACCTTGGCGATTGGTGCCATCGTTTTGCTCTTGATCTTTGATGGGCAAACAGAAAGCTTGATTCCGCTTTATACCATCGGGGTCTTCATTCCTTTTGCCCTTTCTCAAACAGGGATGGTGATCCACTGGAAACGCCAATATCAAAAAGGATTTCTTAAGTATTCGCTTGCCAATATCCTGGGGGCAGCCATCTGTTATGGGATTGTCTTGATCCTCTTATTATTCCGTTTGCGTGAGATCTGGCCCTTCTTCCCTATTATTGGTCTCTTGCTTTGGATGTTCTTGAGTATCCGTAATCACTATGATAAAGTTGCAGCCCAATTGCGCTTGGGAGGTAAGATTGAAAAGACAAGTTATGCGGGCAATACCGTGATTGTCCTTGTTGGGAATGTCACTCAGGTAAGTGTGGGAGCTATGAGTTATGCAAATAGCCTAGGAAACGATGTTATAGCTATGCATGTCTCAACGGAAGAAACCAAGGTTAAAGACGCTGAGGTAGCAGAAGAATTTAAGCGGTATTTCCCTCATATTCGCTTTGAAAATGTCATGACCAGTTACCGGGATATTATCCAGCCAACGGTTGAATTTGTCTCAAAAGTAGCTGAGGAGGCCAAGGAAAAAGGCAACACCGTTACAGTCTTAGTCCCTCAATTTATCCCTAAAAAACATTGGCAAAATATTCTCCACAACCAAATGAGTTTGAAATTGAAGTATGCACTTCGTTGGCATGAAGAAGTGGTTGTGGCAAGCTATTCTTACCATTTGTCTGAATAAACACCGTATATAGAAAAGATGTCTGCTTGAGCAGGCATCTTTTTGGATTTTCTTACACGAAAAAAACCACTCGAAAGTCTTGTAAGATACAGCCTTGATCTTGAAAAAATGTTTAAAAAATGCTAAAATAAAAAGAACATTTTAGATTTTGAAAAATTCAAAGTAAGGAAAAAAATGGCAAATTTATTAAAAACAATTATTGAAAATGATCGAGGCGAAATCAAACGCCTTGAAAAAATGGCTGACAAGGTCTTTTCTTATGAAGACCAAATGGCAGCTTTGACGGATGACGAATTAAAAGCGAAAACAGTTGAGTTTAAGCAACGCTACCAAGATGGTGAGTCTTTGGATGATCTCTTGTACGAGGCTTTTGCAGTTGTTCGTGAAGCTGCAAAACGGGTTCTTGGTTTGTTCCCATACAAGGTTCAGGTCATGGGGGGAATCGTCCTTCACCATGGTGACGTACCAGAGATGCGTACAGGGGAAGGAAAAACCCTGACAGCAACCATGCCGGTATACTTGAATGCCTTGTCTGGCAAAGGGGTGCACGTTGTCACCGTCAATGAATACTTGACAGAGCGGGATGCAACAGAGATGGGAGAACTATACTCATGGCTTGGCCTTTCAGTAGGGATCAACCTTGCAGCAAAATCTCCAGCTGAGAAAAAAGAAGCTTACCTCTGTGATATCACTTACTCAACCAACTCAGAGATCGGGTTTGACTACTTGCGTGACAACATGGTTGTGCGTGCTGAAAACATGGTTCAACGTCCATTGAACTATGCCTTGGTCGATGAGGTAGACTCCATCTTGATTGACGAAGCGCGTACGCCGTTGATCGTTTCTGGTCAAACAGCTTCTGATACGAGCCAGCTTTACCACATGGCGGATGCTTATGTGAAGACCTTAAACGAGGATGATTACATTATCGACGTCCCATCTAAAACCATCGGTTTGTCTGATTCAGGAATCGATAAAGCAGAAAGCTACTTTAATCTTGAAAACTTGTACGATATTGAAAACGTAGCTTTGACTCACTTTATCGACAATGCCCTTCGTGCCAACTACATCATGATTTTGGATATCGACTATGTGGTCAGCGAAGATCAAGAAATCTTGATCGTCGACCAATTTACTGGTCGGACCATGGAAGGACGTCGCTATTCTGATGGACTTCACCAAGCGATTGAAGCCAAAGAAGGTGTTCCAGTTCAAGAAGAAACCAAAACATCTGCGTCGATTACTTACCAAAACCTCTTCCGTATGTACAAGAAGTTGTCAGGGATGACAGGGACAGGGAAAACTGAAGAAGAAGAATTCCGTGAAATTTATAACATTCGCGTGATTCCAATTCCAACCAACCGTCCGATTGCCCGTATTGACCATCCAGACCTTCTCTACCCTAGCTTGAAATCAAAATTCAAGGCTGTTGTGGAAGATGTCAAGTCTCGTCATGAAAAAGGTCAACCAGTCCTAGTTGGTACCGTTGCCGTTGAAACCAGTGATTACCTTTCTCAATTGTTGGTTCAAGCAGGTGTTCCTCACGAAGTCTTGAATGCGAAAAACCACTACAAAGAAGCGCAAATCATTATGAATGCTGGTCAACGTGGTGCCGTTACCATTGCGACCAACATGGCTGGACGTGGTACCGATATCAAGCTTGGTGAAGGAGTTCGCGAACTCGGTGGACTGTGTGTCATCGGGACAGAGCGTCACGAAAGTCGTCGGATCGATAACCAGCTTCGTGGACGTTCCGGACGTCAAGGGGATCCAGGTGAATCTCAATTCTACTTGTCTCTTGAAGATGAGTTGATGCGTCGTTTTGGTTCAGAACGGATCAAAGCAGTGCTCGACCGCTTCAAGTTGAGTGAAGAAGAATCGGTTATTCGTTCAAACATGTTTACCCGCCAAGTAGAGGGAGCACAAAAACGGGTTGAAGGAAATAACTACGATACTCGTAAGCAAGTCCTTCAATACGATGACGTGATGCGGGAACAACGGGAGATCATCTATGCAGAACGCTATGATGTGATCACAGCTAACCGCGACTTGGCTCCTGAAATCATGGCTATGATTAAACGGACCATCAAACGGATTGTCGAAGGAGCTAGCCACTCAAGCAAGGAAGAACGCATTGAAGCGATTCTGAACTTTGCCAAATACAATTTGGTTCCGGAAGATACGATTTCTGAAAGTGATATTGAAGGAAAATCAGACAAGGAAGTCATCGACTACTTGTATGGACGGGCAGAAGAAATCTATGCCAGTCAAGTAGCAAAATTGCGTGATGAAGAGTCTGTGCAAGAGTTTCAAAAGGTATTGATCCTTCGAGTGGTGGACAGCAAGTGGACAGACCACATCGATGCTTTGGATCAATTGCGAAATGCAGTTGGACTTCGTGGATATGCGCAAAATAACCCAGTGGTGGAATACCAATCAGAAAGTTTCCGTATGTTTAACGATATGATTGGATCAATTGAATTTGATGTCACTCGTCTCATGATGAAAGCCCAAATTCACGAACAAGAACGTCCACGTACAGAACACAGCATTTCAACAACTGCTACTCGCAATATTGCAGCGCAACAACAAGATATTCCAGCAGAAATTGATTTGTCACAAGTGAAACGCAATGATTTGTGCCCTTGTGGTTCCGGTAAGAAATTTAAAAACTGTCACGGACGTAAAGGTTAAGATCTCCTCTTAAACGTAGAGAGGAAGGGGCTAGGTAGTAGAAGGGGGCCGTATGGTATTCGTTACGAAGAGCAATAAGATTGATGAGCAAGAGATCACTTCGCTGTACCGCTTGGAAGGTGCAGCCTTGGAGCGTAAAGAAGCGCGTGATCGAGAGTTAGAGGCGATTATCAAAGGAGAAGACCAACGGATCCTTCTTGTGATTGGGCCTTGTTCTTCTGATAATGAAGAAGCGGTGATGGAGTATGCCCGTCGCTTGGCAGACCTGCAAGAGCAAGTGAAAGATCAGATTTTTATTGTGATGCGGGTCTATACGGCTAAGCCTCGGACCAATGGGGATGGCTATAAAGGCTTGATGCACCAACCAGATACACAGGCCGCACCAAGCTTTGTGGCTGGTTTAAAAGCTGTGCGCCATCTTCACTATCGTGTGATTACAGAAACTGGTTTAACGACTGCGGACGAATTGCTTTATCCAGGCAGTCTTCCTTATGTCGAAGATTTGATCTCCTACCACGCGATTGGAGCGCGCTCAGTCGAAGACCAGGAGCACCGCTTTGTATCAAGTGGAATCTCTGCTCCAACAGGCATGAAGAATCCAACATCAGGAAATCTTTCCGTCATGTTTAATGCGATTTATGCGGCCCAACATCCCCAAAATTTCTTGTTCAATGCCCAAGCAGTGGAAACATCAGGAAATCCTTTGGCCCATGCTATCCTTCGCGGAGGCTTGGATGCAAGTGGTAAGAATATTCCAAATTACCATTATGAAGATTTGCTAGCGGCATCAAAACGCTATAGCGAAATGGGCTTGCAACATCCCTTCATCCTGGTGGATACCAACCATGATAATTCTGGAAAACAATTTAAAGAGCAAGTACGCATCGTGAGAGAAACCATGATGAACCGTGCTTGGAATAAAGATTTAGCATCCTTAGTTCGTGGTTTCATGATTGAGTCTTACTTAGAAGATGGCCGTCAAAATGAACCGGTGGTTTATGGTCAATCGATCACAGACCCTTGCCTGGGTTGGGAAAAAACACAGGCCTTGGTCAAAGAAATTGCAACGATGAATAAATAAAAGGCAGGGGCGGAAGGAGTGATTCTTTGGCCCCTTCTCTTTTGTCAGTAAAGAGATATTGAGACAACAAATAAGGATAAAACAAGATGATCAAAGGACATGGGATCGATATTGAATCGATCACTGCGATTGAAAAAGCCTATCAAAAGAATGCACGATTTGTAGAAAAAGTTTTAACTGAGGCTGAGCGGGCGCGCTTTGAGGAATTGTCCGGAAAGCGGAAAATGGAATATTTAACGGGTCGATGGTCTGCTAAAGAAGCCTTTTCAAAGGCAATGGGAACAGGGATTGGACCGGTTGGCTTTCAAGATTTAGAAATTTTAAATGATGCCCAAGGAGCTCCTTATTTTTCCAAGTCTCCTTTTTCTGGGAAGGTATGGATTTCGATCAGTCACAAGGGAGACTTAGTCTCGACCAGTGTCATTTTGGAGGAAGAAAATGAAAGCAAGTAAACATAGACCAACTGTTGCAAGAGTCGATTTGGATGCCATTGCCTTTAATGTGCAACAAGTCAGTGAACATATTCCGAGTCAAGCTTTGAAATATGCAGTCGTCAAGGCTAACGCCTATGGTCATGGGGTTGTTGCAGTGACGAAGAAATTGGCGTCTCAGGTAGATGGTTTTTGTGTTTCCAATATGGATGAAGCCCTCGAAATCCGTGAGGTAGGCTTGCAACACCCTATTTTGATTTTGGGAGTGGTACCAAGCGAAACAGTGAGTCTGGCCAAAGAGCATGACATCCGCTTAACGGTGGCTAGTCTTGCTTGGTTGGATCAATTGCTTGGAGAAGAAGCAGATCTTTCAGGATTGAAGATCCATATCAAGGTGGATTCTGGAATGGGGCGGATTGGATTCCGAACTATCGAAGAGATCAAAGAGGCTGAACGCCTTCTCTTAGTAGCTGGTGCTGAAATTGAGGGAATCTTTACTCATTTTGCGACAGCAGATGAAGCAGATGATCGAAAATTTCAAGCGCAATATCACTTTTTCAAAGAAGTATTGGCTGCACTTGAAACCCTTCCTCCGATTGTTCATGCTAGTAATTCAGCCACCTCTTTGTGGCATGCAGATACGATTTTCACAGCTGTTCGTCTGGGAGATGTCATGTATGGCTTGAATCCAAGTGGTTCGGTGCTAGCCTTGCCTTATGAAATCAAGCCAGCCTTGAGTTTAGTAAGTGAGTTAGTTCATGTCAAACAGTTAGAAGCCGGTCAAGATATTGGCTACGGGGCAACCTATACGACGGAAGATGCCCAATGGATTGGAACGATTCCTATCGGCTATGCAGATGGTTGGATCCGACAGATGCAAAATTTCCATGTGCTGATTAAGGGGGACTATTGTCCCATTGTTGGCCGAGTTTCGATGGACCAGATTACTGTTCGCCTTCCAGAAGAATTATCTCTGGGAACCAAGGTTACCCTGATTGGCCGAGACGGCGAGAAAGAAATTACGGCAACAGAGATTGCGGACTACCGTGGTACCATTAATTATGAAGTAGTCTGTCTCTTGAGTGATCGGATTCCTCGTGACTATGCAGGTGAAGAATAAAAAAGCAGGTGGGTTTTCCCTGAAGGACCTGCTTTTTTATAAAAGAAAGGAGGAACAATGAATTTACACCAACCCTTATCCGTAC
Source organism: Streptococcus sp. 210928-DFI.4.42 (assembly GCF_020554365.1). Lineage (NCBI taxonomy): Bacteria > Bacillati > Bacillota > Bacilli > Lactobacillales > Streptococcaceae > Streptococcus > Streptococcus sp. 210928-DFI.4.42. Next base: position 28,866 of record NZ_JAJCHF010000018.1, on the reverse strand, counting down.
TGACTGGCGTCGGTCCAAAATCTGCGGAAAAATTTAAAAAATTAGGGATTGAAACCTTAGAAGATCTACTCTTGTATTTTCCATTTCGGTATGAAGACTTCAAAACCCGCAATGTTTTAGAGCTGGAAGATGGGGAAAAAGCAGTTATCTCTGGGGTGGTAGCAACTCCAGCCAATGTCCAATATTATGGTTACAAACGAAATCGCTTGCGCTTTTCAATCAAACAAGGAGACCAGGTCATTGCGGTTAATTTTTTCAACCAACCCTATTTAGCAGACAAAATTGAGGTTCAGCAAACAGTAGCGATTTTTGGGAAATGGGACAAGGCAAAAGGCAGTTTGACAGGAATGAAGCTCCTGGCTCAAGTGGAAGATGATTTGCAGCCAGTCTATCGGGTGACGCAAGGAGTCAGCCAAAACAGCCTGGTGAAATTGATCAAAATAGCATTCGATCAGGGCTTGGATCAGCTTTTAGAAGAGAATTTGCCCCAAGTTTTGCGGGAGCGTTATCAACTCTTGTCACGCTCTCAAGCAGTGCAGGCTATGCATTTTCCTAAGGATCTAGCAGAGTACAAGCAAGCCCTTCGTCGGGTGAAATTTGAAGAACTCCTCTTTTTCCAGCTACAGCTCCAAGTGCTAAAAGAAGAAAATCACGAAGCCAGCCAAGGAATTTCCCTGGCCTGGGATCCAGAAAAATTAGCAGAACGAAAAAAACAGCTTCCTTTTGAGCTAACGCAAGCTCAAGAAAACAGCTTGAATGAAATCTTGATAGATATGGCTTCTCCTTATCATATGAACCGCTTGCTTCAAGGGGATGTGGGAAGCGGGAAGACAGTCGTGGCTGGTCTTGCCATGTATGCAGCTTTAAGCGCTGGTAAGCAAGCAGCCTTGATGGTTCCAACGGAGATTTTGGCAGAGCAACACAAGGAAAGCTTGCAAAATCTTTTTCCGGATTTGCCAATTGCTCTTTTAACGGGAGGATTAAAGGCAGCTGAGAAACGAGAAGTCTTAGAGGAGATCGCCTCAGGAACAGCTCAACTGATTGTGGGGACACATGCCTTGATTCAAGAGGGAGTTCACTACCAAGATCTAGGCTTGGTCATTATTGATGAGCAACACCGTTTTGGGGTTTCCCAACGTCGTATTCTTCGAGAAAAGGGACAAAATCCAGACGTTCTGATGATGACGGCAACCCCCATTCCCCGGACCTTGGCCATCACGGCTTTTGGAGATATGGATGTGTCCATCATTGATCAGATGCCTGCGGGACGCAAGGAAATCATCACGCGTTGGGTCAAGCATGAGCAGTTAGAAGTGGTCCTCGACTGGTTGGTAAAAGAGCTCGCAAAAGGTTCTCAAGCCTACTTTATCTCTCCCTTGATTGAGGAGTCAGAAGCACTAGATCTGAAAAACGCCCTTGCCCTCCAGGAGGAGTTAGAAGCCTTCTTTGGTCAGCGGGCGCGCGTTTCTCCTCTTCACGGGAAGATGAAAAGTGAAGAAAAAGATGCCATCATGCAGGCCTTTAAAGAGCACCAAGTTGATGTTTTGGTATCCACGACTGTTATTGAAGTAGGAGTCAACGTACCGAACGCAACCGTTATGGTTATTATGGATGCAGATCGATTTGGTCTTAGCCAACTGCACCAGCTTCGAGGCCGGGTTGGTCGGGGAAATAAGCAATCCTATGCTATTCTAGTGGCCAATCCTAAAACAGATAGTGGCAAACAGCGTATGAAAATCATGACAGAGACGACTAATGGGTTTGTGCTGGCAGAGGAAGATTTGAAAATGCGGGGTTCAGGTGAAATTTTTGGAACCCGTCAATCAGGAATTCCAGAGTTTCAAGTAGCAGACCTAGTTGAAGATTATCCTATTCTTGAAGAAGCAAGGAAAGTTGCTAGCCAGATCGTAGCCACTCCAGATTGGCGAGAACACCCAGATTGGCATTTGCTCTCTCTTTATCTGGAGAAGCAAGAACATTTAGATTAGATCATAAAAAGTGAGTAGAGTGGAAATGTGTTGTTTCCACTCTACTCACTTTTAAGATGGCATTTTACGGGCTTTGTATCTTATGCTACCCTTCGATATATTCTTTGAGTTCTTGTCCTTTTAGGCCGGCATTGAGGGCGATGAGAAGTTTGATGCGAGCTTTGGGGGCATTTAATTCTTTGATGAAAAAGACACCGGCTTGATGGAGTTGGACGCCACCTCCTTCATACGCGTAAACTGGTTCTGCGATCCCGTTGAAGCAGCGGGATACTAAAGCGATTGGAAGTCCGGCATCTATGAATTCTTGGAGTTTATGGGCAGTTTCTTTAGGGATATTTCCAGCTCCAAAGGCTTCAATAATGAGGCCATCAATTTTTGAGTGTTCCAGTAAATCTAGCAAATCAGTTTTCATACCAGCATAAGTAGCGATAATGGGAACGAAACCTTCAATTTTATCGAGATCGAAGCGCACTCGTGGCTCAGCTGTTTTAAAGAAGAGGATTTCCTTTTTCATGACCAAACCTAGTGGGCCGTGGGTTGGTGTCTGGAAGGTACTGACATTGGTGGTGTGGGTTTTGGTGACGTACTTAGCCGCATGAATTTCATCATTCATGACGACTAAGACGCCTTTATCACGTGCTTTTGGATCGGCAGCTACTCGAAGGGCTGTCAGAAAATTATAGACGCCATCGCTTCCGAGCTCGTTGGAGCTTCGCATAGCTCCTGTAATGACCACAGCGATCTCTGGTAACTCCATGGTATCCAAGAAATAAGCCGTTTCTTCCAGCGTATCTGTCCCGTGGGTGATAACGATGCCGTCGTAGTTGTGAGATTCCTCTTTGATTTTTTGATATAGGGCTAACATGTGACGGGGGGTCATTTGAGGGCTGGGAAGGTTGAAGAAGTCCTCTGAGGTGACTGCAATTCCTTCGATTGGTGAAGTGACTTGGGTCATGGGATTGACTTCATTGGTAATCACTGCCCCAGAGTCATCTGCTGCCATCGAAATGGTCCCTCCGGTATGTAGTGCTAAAATTTTCTTAAACATGTGAAGCTCCTTGGAATATGTGATATAATTTATTTTATCATAAAAAGAAAGAAACAGTAGACATGGAAATAAAAGCAGTCTTTTTTGATATCGATGGAACCTTGGTGAATGATAGTCGAGCGGTCCTCAAATCAACAGAAAAAGCTATTCAGTCTTTAAAGGAAGAAGGGATCTATGTAGGCCTTGCGACAGGGCGGGGACCGGCCTTTGTCAAACCGTTTATGGAACGCTATGGTTTTGATTTTGCAGTGACCTATAATGGTCAGTATATTTTGACCAAGGACCGCGTGCTGTTCACCAGTCCAATCGATAAAAAGAGTCTGCACCAACTAATTGACTATGCTCGAGAACACCGCAAGGAAATTGCTCTCGGTACCAAGGATGGGGTATTTGGTTCTCGGATCATGAGTTTTGGGATGAGTCCTATTTCAACCTGGTCCAGTCGCTTTGTGCCCCGCAAAATGGCCCGTACAGTCAGTCGTGGATTTAACAAAGTGGTTAGCAAGGTCGTCCCACAAGATCAGGACACCCTCTATGCACTAGCGCAAGAACCAATTTATCAAGTTTTGATCTTATCGAGCCCAGAAGAGACTGCAAAAATTGAAAAAGAGTTTCCACATCTGAAATTCACACGGTCTAGTCCTTTTGCAGCAGACGTCCTCAACCCAGGCATTTCCAAACTAGAAGGGATCCGCATCGTTGGTCAGGAATTTGGCTTTGACATTGATGAGGTGATGGCTTTTGGAGATTCGGATAATGACTTAGAGATGCTGTCAGGTGTTGGCTTGTCTATTGCGATGGGAAATGGGACGACCAGTGTCAAGGCAATTGCTAAGCATACCACGACTAGTAATGGCAAGGATGGCATCCAAAAGGCCCTGCAACACTTTGGTATTCTCTCAGAGAAAGAACTCTTTCTTTCTAAGGATGATCACTTCAATAAGGTCAAAACCTTCCATGGTGTGATGGATGGAGAAACCCAGGAGAAACCAGTTGTTTGGCAACCTCAAGACGCCCTTTATCGAACCATGTTCAAGCAAGAGGAGTTGGTAGAATTTGTCCGAGCAGCTAGCACAAGTGAGGAAGAATTTGACCGCTCGGTAGCCGCTCTTCACGAAGCCTTGGATAAGGCTGCAGATAAGGTTCGGAGCAAGCATCCAGCTGAGATCTCCATGGTAGGGCAGGTTGATGCCTTGATTGATACTCTCTATTTGACTTATGGTAGCTTTGTACTAATGGGGGTCGATCCTGAAGAGGTCTTTGAGATTGTTCACCGGGCCAATATGGGCAAGATTTTCCCAGATGGAAAGGCGCACTTTGATCCAGTAACCCACAAAATTCTGAAGCCAGATGATTGGGAAGAAAAATACGCTCCAGAACCAGCTATCAAAAAAGAACTCGATCGCCAGCTCAAGGCCTACGAAAAACATGCAAAACAAAAAGAAACAAAAAAAGACAACTAAAAAAGTTTGGAACCTTTGTTCCAAACCTTTTTTAGAATGTAGACAAACTATTTTTTACTAAGATAAGTAAAGTGTTCCACAAAGAAGTCGAAATATGTTCTTATTTTTAAAATTTATAAAAAATATTGAAAAACTTTCCGCCGTGAGAAAAGTGCTAGAAACACTATTGTTTCTAGCACTCGGGAGTTTTGAGACCTTAGGCTCAAAACTTAGTCATGGAACTTCGAAGAAGGTCGCTGACGTCCGTACTCACCTAAGGAAAGTTTTCAATATAATTTTTTCTTTCTTACATGGTTTTATCCTTATCACGCACCACTAGTAAGTCTACTTTGGCGTGGCGAAGGATATATTCTGAGGAGGATCCGACCATTAACCGTTCGAAGGCATTGAGTCCGGTAGCTCCGACCATAATAAGGTCAACCCCTTCTTTACTTGGGATATCATTAGCTAAGAGGACTTTTGGATTTCCCATTTCTACAACAGTCACAACATTTTGAACGCCGACTTTTTCAGCACGTTCCTTGTAGCCCTTGAGCAATTCGTTGGCTTCTTCTTGCAATTCTTCGTAGACCTCAGCATCAAAAGTTGAGACGCTTTGAAGGGCACGGGTATCGATGACGTGGGCAATAGTCAATTTAGAGCCGTTGCGAAGAGAAACGTTAACCCCTTTTTCAAAGGCTAATTCTGCTTCATGAGAACCGTCGACAGCGACCATAATGTTTTCGTATTTTTGAGACATAATCCTACCTCCTTATAGCTTGAAAACATGGATAGAATAGAAGGGAATCCTATTCTTTATACACTTATATTTTATCTCTTTTGAGCTAGAATGTAAAGGTAAAGTCTCTCTTTTCTGCTATAATTTTGCAGAATTTTTAAAGTCCTCGGTTTGTACTCTATTTCAACTAGTGGTATAATAGAGATAATTTCGTGAATCGAGGCAGAATATGAAGGAATATAATAAATCAAGCAAACTCGAACATGTCGCTTACGATATTCGTGGTCCAGTCTTGGAAGAAGCCATGCGCATGCGCGCAAATGGAGAAAAAATTCTCCGTTTGAATACAGGGAATCCTGCTGAATTTGGCTTTACAGCTCCAGATGAAGTCATCCATGATTTGATCATGAATGCGCGTGATAGTGAAGGTTATTCAGACTCAAAAGGGATCTTTTCAGCCCGCAAGGCTATCATGCAGTACTGCCAGTTGAAAAAAATTCCAAATGTGGATATTGATGATATTTACCTTGGGAATGGAGTGAGTGAGCTGATCGTCATGTCCATGCAAGGACTTTTGGACAATGGGGATGAGGTCTTGGTTCCCATGCCGGATTATCCTCTTTGGACAGCAGCCGTCAGCCTAGCTGGTGGGAATGCCGTTCACTATCTTTGTGATGAAGAAGCAAACTGGTATCCAGATATTGAAGATATCAAGTCGAAAATCACCTCAAACACTAAAGCTATCGTTGTCATCAACCCGAATAACCCAACAGGTGCCCTCTATCCAGATGAGATCCTACTTGAGATTGTAGAGATCGCTCGACAAAATAACTTGATTATCTTCGCAGATGAAATCTACGATCGTTTGGTCATGGATGGGGAAAAACACACGGCTATCGCAAGTTTAGCGCCGGATCTCTTCTGTGTGAGTATGAATGGCTTGTCAAAATCTCACCGGATTGCCGGTTTCCGTGTTGGTTGGATGGTTCTGTCCGGACCCAAGCATCACGTGAAGGGCTATATCGAAGGCTTGAACATGTTGTCCAATATGCGTCTTTGTTCAAATGTCTTGGCTCAACAAGTTGTACAAACCTCTCTTGGAGGCTACCAATCTGTGGATGAACTCTTGCTTCCAGGTGGTCGCATCTACGAACAACGCAACTTTATCTACAAAGCTATTAATGATATTCCAGGCCTCTCAGCTGTTAAGCCGAAGGCTGGTCTCTATATCTTCCCTAAGATTGATCGGGACATGTACCGCGTGGATGATGATGAACAATTTGTTTTAGAGTTCTTGAAGCAAGAAAAAATTCTCTTGGTTCATGGCCGTGGCTTTAACTGGAAAGATCCAGATCACTTCCGGATCGTTTACCTTCCACGTGTCGATGAGTTAGCTCAAATTCAAGAAAAAATGACTCGTTTCTTGAAACAATACAAACGTTAATTAGATAAAGGATTGAAGAGGAAAGTCTTCAATCTTTTTTTGATTCATTTTATAAAATCCATGTCATCGAAACGACATTTTTCTGAATTGCGCATAATTGTAGAAAAAATAAATAATTTTCAGATAATTTGATTGAAATTCCCACACTTATATGATATACTTGATCTGACTATATGCGAGGTTTATTATGGCAAACTTATTAGAAAAGACACGTAAAATTACATCCATCTTGAAACGGACTGATGAACAGTTGCAGGTCGAGATGCCTTATAATGATATTGCCCAGCAATTAGCGGATATTATCCACTGTAATGCCTGTATCATTAATAGCAAGGGAACCCTTCTTGGTTATTTCATGCGTTACAAGACCAACAATGACCGGGTAGAAGCTTTCTTTCAAAATAAAAAATTACCAGAAGATTATGCCAAGGCGGCTAGTTTGGTCTACGATACAGAAGCTAATTTAGATGTGGACCATGATTTGAGTATCTTTCCGGTCGAAACCAAGTCTGAATTTCCTGATGGCTTGACCACCATTGCGCCTATCCATGTTTCTGGGATTCGGTTGGGTTCCTTGATCATTTGGCGCAATGATAAACAGTTTGCGGATGATGATTTGATCTTGGTTGAGATTGCGAGTACCGTGGTAGGGATTCAAATGTTGAACTACCAACGTGAGGAAGACGAGAAGAATATTCGTCGTCGGACAGCGGTGAATATGGCTGTCAATACCTTGTCTTACTCTGAGTTGCGGGCTGTTTCTGCCATCCTTAGTGAATTGAAAGGAAATGAGGGGCAGTTGACTGCTTCTATCATCGCGGATCGGATTGGCATTACCCGCTCTGTGATTGTCAATGCACTCCGGAAATTGGAGTCAGCTGGTATTATTGAAAGCCGTTCTCTTGGAATGAAGGGAACCTATCTCAAGGTGTTGATTCCAGATATCTTTGAGGAAATTAAGAAAAGAGATTACTAATGACAAAAGCCTTGATTTCAATTGACTACACTGTCGATTTTGTAGCAGATGATGGTAAGCTTACGGCAGGTGCTCCTGCACAAGCCATTTCTGAGACCATTGCTCAGGTGACCCAATTGGCCTTTGACCAAGGAGCCTATGTCTTTTTTGCCATTGATGCGCATGATGTAGAGGATCCATTTCATCCTGAAAGCAAGCTCTTCCCACCTCATAATATCATTGGGACCAGTGGACGTGATTTGTACGGCCCTTTAGCAGATTTTTATCGGGAGCACAAAGCGGATCCACGCGTCTTTTGGATGGACAAACGTCATTATTCTGCTTTTTCAGGAACGGATCTAGATATCCGCCTGCGGGAACGCCATGTAGATACCGTTATTTTGACTGGGGTCTTGACTGATATCTGTGTCCTCCATACAGCGGTTGATGCCTACAATCTCGGCTACCAGATCGAAGTCGTGGAACCTGCAGTGGCGTCGCTCACTCCTGAAAATCACCAGTTTGCCTTGAATCATTTCAAGCATGTCTTAGGGGCAAGCTTGGTAGACAGCGCACTAGCTGTATTAGATACTAAATAAGAAAAGATTGTAAAAGAGGTCATAGACATTTGTCTGGGCCTCTTTTTCGGGCCTAGAAATTGTCTTCCTCTCTTGAAAATGGTATTCTAATGGAAGAAAATAAGGGGGAGTTATGAGTAAAAAAGCTGTCGTGTTTTCAGCGGATCTATCTTATATGGAAAAGTTGGAAACCGCTATGAAGTCACTGTGTGCCTATCAGGACCAGTTAAAAATTTATGTCTTAAATGAAGATCTACCAACAGAGTGGTTTACTATCATGAATCAGCGCTTGCGCCAGTTGGATTCAGAAGTGATCAATTGTCGGATGTCTCCTGAGCAATTCCAATCCTTCTTGCTTCCAAGCGACCATATTCACTATGCGACCTATTTCCGTTACGCTATTCCAGAGTTTGTGGAGGAAGAACGGATCCTCTATCTGGATTGTGACATGATCTTTACACAGGATTTATCGCCTTTATTTGAGGTTGATCTAAAAGGTTATGGACTGGGTGCAGTGGTCGATAAGCCAACGACGACAGATGGTTTTAATGCTGGACTTTTGGTGATTGATAAGACTTGGTGGCAAGAGCACCAAGTGACAGAGGCGCTTTTTGACCTCACTCGTGAACACCATCAGCATGTTTATGGAGATCAAGGAATTTTGAATCTGTATTTCAAAGATGCGTGGTTTCCATTACCTTGGACCTATAATTTACAAGTAGGATCTGATAAGGATCAGTACCTCTATGGGGACTTGGATTGGTATGATGCCTTTCAAGGGATTCCGGCGGTCATTCACTACACCTCTCATAATAAACCATGGACCTCCAAACGATTCAATCGTTTTCGGGAACAATGGTGGTTTTACTATGCCCTCTCTTGGGAGGAAATTTTGCTTCGAAAACCGATTTTGAAGCAAACCTATCAAGACCTAGTGGGAGAATTTCCTTATCATGCTGCCATTTATACCCATACAGCAGATATCCACGAGTTGGAGACCTTGTTAAAAGAGCTACCAGACGTAGCGATTCATGTTCTTGCCCATAGCCATTTTGGTTTTAATTTGGTGCAATTGGAACGCTACCCCAACCTCTTTCTCTATCCCTCTTTTGATCCCTTGACCAGTCGAAAGGTCCTAGAAAAATTGGATTTCTATTTGGATATCAATCCCTATGATGAGGTGGATCAGATGACGCAAACGATCCATCAATTGGACTTACCGATTTTCTCTTTTGAAGGAACCAATCATGTAGAAAATGGTGTGAACCAAGTGTTTGCGGATGATCAGGTGCAGGAGATGGTGGCAGCGATTCGCGATTATTTAAAGAGAAATGAGAAGAAGCATGGAAACAAATGAAGTAGTGAGTATCATCATTCCCATCTATAATGTAGAAGCTTATTTGAGACAATGTTTGGAAACGGTTATCCATCAGACCTACCCTCATTTGGAAATTATCCTGGTCAATGATGGTTCGCCTGACCAGTCAGAAGAGATCTGTAAAGAATTTTTTAGGAAGGATGCGCGCATCCGCTACGTTCGCCAAGAAAATGGGGGCTTATCTGCTGCTCGGAATACAGGGATTGAGCTAGCGACTGGTGATTACATTACCTTTATTGATCCAGATGACTGGGTGACGGAGGATTATGTAGAAGTGCTCTATCGTCAACTGAAGAAGTATGATGCGGATGTTTCCGTAGCCAACTATAACCTCTATGATGACAGTAGTAGCAAATACTTGATCAAGGTAACAGACGACGATTATTCAGAGACTCTTTATGAGGGACGCGAGATCATGGACCACGATGCCATCCAGGAGACCAGAGATATGGCCTGGGCTTGTGCCATGATGAAGCTCTATAAGCGTAACTTATTTGAAGGGCTTCGTTTTCCAGTCGGAAAAAATGTCGAAGACAACTTTCTCATGTATAAGCTCTTCTTAAAAGCCCATCGGGTAGTTCATACGGAGAAATGTATTTATTGGTATCGTGTGGGCCGTGCAGATACTCTGTCCCAAGTTTGGACAGAAAAGCGAGTCGTCGATGAGATGGAAGCTAAGCAGGAGAAGTTGGCTCTACTGGGGATGTTGGGCTATGATTTGACCTGGCATCGTTATATCTATAAAACGCGCTTGAAACGGGCCCTTGAAAAATTAGAGGAAGCAGGCTTGCAAGGGTCAGAAACCTATGAGCGCGTGGTGACCAACCTCCGTTTTGTTGAAACCATGGACTAACCCTTATTAACGAGAAAGGATCAGCATGTTCATTATTGCATCAGAGCAGACCAGAGAGCTAGATCGTTTGCAAAAATACTTGGACAAACTTGGCCAGCCCTATCGTGTGTTTGTGACCAATTTGGAAACAGATTTGGATCAACAGACAGAGAGTCTTGCGACCTTTTTTACCCAAAAAGACCCAGCATCAAAAATTGGAAAACCTTTATTTTTCAATGATCTAGCGGTTCCAGAATTATGGGAATGTTGGACACTAGGGATCACGACCTACCTTTTTGATGGGGAGGAACGTCGTGCCAACGTGGTTTTGCGAGGGGATATCTTGTCACGAACGGTTGACAGAGTGGAATGGTTTGCTCAGGCAGAAGAGATCGTATCCATTGATGTCTACAACCGCTATGGCTGGAGAAGCAAACAGAGTCTCCTTACAGAAGCTGGCCAATCCTATTTAGACATCTATTTGAACCGTCAGCAAGAAGAAGTCTTGCTTCACTTTGTCTCACAAGGAACCTTTTTGCTTCAATCTCCTAAGGGACGGGATCGCCTGTATGCCAGTAAGGAAGAGCTGCAAAGAGCTGTCTTAGAACAAGTCTTGCCGGAAGATGAAGCTATTCTTTTACTGGACAAGGCATTGCTAGATGTTGTGAAAGAGATACCAAAGGAAAGACTCGCCTACTGTGCCAATGACTCTCATGATCTAGACGAGATCAAAGAACAAGTCAGTCAGATTTTGTTGGTAGAAGATGGTCTGTTGAGGGAGAAAAAAGACGGAATCACAGTCTTGTCAGGGCTGGTAGATGTGGAGCAGGAAAGTTTTCGACCAGAAGCCCTGGTCATGACGGCTTCTCAAGAGGTCGAAGGCTTATCTAGTCTGGTCCATCACTTCCCACAAGTGACCTTTCACATTGCTGCCTTGACGGCTATGGGTCCGAAATTAACAGACTTAGCGACTCGCTCCAATGTGCGCCTCTATCCAGGGATTTCGCTGGACAAATATGAGGACTTGCTATCTAGTTGCTCAATCTATCTGGATTGCAACCGAGGAGAAGAAGTATGGAGCAGTAGCCTTCATGCTCTTGAAAATGGGCAGGTCTTGTTTGGTTTGAAGACTACCGTGCACCATGAAGCCTATAAAAACTTGAGCACGATCACTGAGACAGTCGAAGAAATGAAACAGCAACTAGATATCTTGCTCCAGCATCCAGAGACCTATAAAGAATTGGTGAGAGAGCAAGCGCGAATCTTGAAATTACCTGAAAAAGAAGTTTTGGAAGAGCTGTTTAAGCGATTAGAGGGAGGGACCGCATGACCATTTATACCTTTAATCTATTAGTGGGATTTGAACCCAATGGGGTCGATGTTGCACAAGCCTCTCGGGCAAAGATGCTCCGGGGACTAGGAGTGGCAGCGAAGTTTGTCTTTACCACTTGGCCCACTCCAGAAAAATTGGCCTATTACCTCTCATTGGGGCACCGGGATGAGGAACTGCTTTTTGCTCATTTAGCTTTTACGGATCAACAGACTACGGTCCCTCAAAAGACGGTTGGGGCCTTGCAAATGGAGTTTCAACTGACGCGCCTGGATGTTGTTGAAAAAACGGAAAGAGCCATTCGCTACCAATTTGCGGATGGAAACGCCCTGACCTTTCATCTGGATCCCTATCATCCAAACTGTGTCCGCTATGTAGACTATCTTTTGGCTGGAAATAGAATCAAGCGAGAGTATTATGGAGCTTGTAAACTTGTCACAGAGTATTTTCAGTATGGTAGTGTACTCAGACGGACCTATCACCATCAAGATGGGACTATCGCTTTTGAAGAATCGAGGTTCGGTGGTAGCTGGCTCTATAAACTGGGGCCTGAGGTTTTGAGCAACCATACAGAAGTGATGAGACGTTTTTTGTCGCAGCTGTCGCTAAAAGAAGAAGATTTGATTCTGCTTGACCGGGCTTCGCGCATGGATTTTGCCCGTCCTTTGTTGGAGAAACCTGCCCCTTCAAAGCTCGCCATGGTGTTTCATTCGGAGCATGAATTTGAAAATGGCCATCTCAACTATGAGTATTATTATGTGTTCAAGTATGCCAAACGCTTCGATTATTTCATCACAGCAACGGATCTTCAAAAAGAAGTCTTGGAGCAGACACTTGCTAAACAAGGATGCCAAGGAATTCCAATCTATAGCATTCCAGTAGGGCATCTAGAAGAATTGACGGAATCACTAGGAGACAGACCTCCCTTTAGTGTGCTCACAGCTTCCCGTTTGGATCCAAGAAAACGCATCGATTTGGCTATTCGAGTAGTGGCCCAAGCTCATGAACAACTCCCAACCCTTCAGTTTGATATTTATGGAAAGGGTGGAGAAGCGGACAACTTGTGCCACCTGATTCAGGAGCTTTCAGCACAAGATTATATTCACCTACGAGGTCATGCGGATCTTCAGCAGATCTATCCTTGCTACCAAGCCTACCTCACCACTTCTCAGTGGGAGACCTTTGGTTTGACTTTGATGGAGGCGGCTGGAGCAGGTTTGGCCTTGCTGGGCTTTGATGCCCGTTATGGAAATCCGACTTTTATAAAAGAGGGTGAAAATGGCTTTTTGGTAGCTTATAGCGAGACAATGCCAGAAGAACAATTTGTGAAAGAGTTGGCGGACAAGCTGGTGCAGCTCTTTGAAAGGGACCTCGCTCCATTTCATCAGGCTTCTTATGACTTGGCCTCTTCTTACCTCGCATCTAACGTCCAGAAAGTCTGGAAAGAGACTCTAATGGAGATAGGGCAATTCGGCGGAAAAGAAATATAAATGAAGAATCTGTAGCGACAAAAAAGTCCTACAGATTTTTTCTAAGGCAAGCAAATTGGGCTAAATTATGGTAAAATAGAGGGTATTGAAAAATCATCATTTCACGAAAGGAAGCAAGATGAAAATTACGCAAGAAGAGGTAACCCACGTTGCCAATCTTTCAAAATTGAAATTCTCTCCAGAAGAGACAGCTGAGTTTGCGACAACCTTGTCTAAGATTGTCGACATGGTGGAATTGTTGGAAGAAGTGGACACAACAGGTGTTGCCCCAACAACAACCATGGCGGATCGTAAGACCGTATTGCGTCCGGATATCGCTGAAAAAGGGACGGACCGTGACCGCTTGTTTAAAAATGTACCTGAAAAAGATAACTACTACATCAAGGTACCAGCTATCCTAGAAGATGGAGGAGATGCCTAATGTCATTCAACCATAAAACCATTGAAGAGTTGCACGACCTCCTTGTCTCTAAGGAAATTTCGGCAACGGAATTGACACAAGCGACTCTTGAAGACATCAAGGCGCGTGAAGAAGCAGTTAACGCCTTTGTAACGGTGGCCGAAGAAGCTGCCCTTGCACAAGCCAAGGCTATTGATGAAAAAGGAATCGATGCAGACAACCTCCTGTCAGGGATTCCACTCGCTGTCAAAGACAATATCTCAACAGATGGCATCTTGACGACTGCGGCATCAAAAATGCTCTATAACTACGAGCCAATCTTTGATGCGACAGCTGTTGCCAATGCCAAAGCCAAAGATATGATTGTCATTGGAAAGACCAACATGGATGAATTTGCCATGGGTGGATCTGGTGAGACTTCTTACTATGGACCAACCAAGAATGCTTGGGACCACAGCAAGGTGCCTGGTGGATCTTCTAGTGGTTCTGCTGCAGCTGTAGCTTCAGGGCAAGTCCGCTTGTCCCTTGGTTCGGATACCGGTGGTTCTATCCGCCAACCTGCTGCCTTCAACGGGATTGTTGGTCTCAAACCAACTTATGGAACGGTTTCCCGTTTTGGTCTCATTGCCTTTGGTAGCTCACTTGACCAAATTGGTACCTTCTCACCAACGGTTAAGGAAAATGCTCAATTGCTTAATGTCATTGCCAGCGAAGATGCCAAGGATTCAACTTCTGCACCTGTTCGTGTAGCAGACTTTACTTCTAAGATTGGTCAAGACATTAAAGGCATGAAGATTGCCCTTCCTAAGGAATACCTCGGTGAAGGGATTGACCCAGAAGTTAAAGAAACTATCCTTAATGCGGCCAAACACTTTGAAAAATTGGGAGCGACTGTCGAAGAAGTCAGCCTTCCACACTCTAAATACGGGGTTGCCGTTTATTACATCATCGCTTCATCTGAAGCTTCTTCAAACTTGCAACGTTTCGACGGTATTCGCTATGGTTTCCGTGCGGAAGATGCCAAGAACTTGGATGATATCTACGTGAACACTCGTAGTCAAGGCTTTGGCGATGAGGTCAAACGCCGTATCATGCTTGGTACCTTTAGTTTGTCATCTGGTTACTATGATGCTTACTACAAGAAAGCTGGTCAAGTCCGTACCCTCATTATCCAAGACTTCGAAAAAGTCTTTGCAGATTACGACCTTATCCTTGGTCCAACAGCTCCAAGCGTGGCCTTTGATTTGGATTCGCTCAACCATGATCCGGTTGCCATGTACTTGGCTGACCTCTTGACCATTCCAGTCAACTTGGCAGGTCTTCCAGGGATTTCGATTCCCGCAGGTTTTGCGCAAGGTCTTCCGGTTGGGTTGCAGTTGATTGGTCCCAAGTATTCTGAAGAAACCATCTACCAAGCTGCAGCTGCCTTTGAAGCAACGACGGATTACCATAAGCAACAACCCCTAATTTTCGGAGGTGACAATTAATGAACTTTGAAACAGTCATCGGACTTGAAGTCCACGTTGAATTGAATACAAACTCAAAAATTTTCTCACCAACCTCTGCCCACTTTGGAAACGAGCAAAATGCCAATACCAATGTGATCGACTGGTCTTTCCCAGGGGTGCTTCCTGTCTTGAACAAGGGTGTTGTGGATGCTGGTATCAAGGCTGCTTTGGCGCTGAATATGGATATTCATCAGCACATGCACTTTGACCGTAAGAACTATTTCTACCCTGATAATCCAAAGGCCTACCAAATTTCGCAATTTGACGAGCCAATTGGTTACAACGGTTGGATTGAAGTACAATTAGAAGACGGCTCAACTAAGAAAATCGGGATTGAACGGGCCCACTTGGAAGAAGATGCCGGTAAGAACACCCACGGAACAGACGGTTTCTCTTATGTAGACCTTAACCGTCAAGGGGTGCCCTTGATCGAAATCGTATCTGAAGCAGATATGCGTTCTCCTGAAGAAGCCTACGCCTATTTGACAGCTTTGAAAGAAGTCATCCAGTACACTGGTATTTCAGACGTCAAGATGGAAGAAGGATCGATGCGGGTGGATGCCAACATATCCCTTCGCCCATACGGTCAAGAGGAATTTGGTACCAAGACGGAGTTGAAAAACTTGAACTCTTTCTCAAACGTCCGTAAAGGTCTTGAATACGAAGTGGAGCGCCAAGCGAAAATCTTGCGTTCAGGTGGTGTCATTCGTCAAGAAACACGTCGTTATGATGAAGCGAATAAGAGCACGATTCTTATGCGTGTCAAAGAAGGAGCAGCGGATTACCGTTACTTCCCAGAACCAGACCTTCCATTGTTTGAAATCTCAGATGAGTGGATCGAGGAAATGCGTACTGAGTTGCCAGAGTTTCCAAAAGACCGTCGAGCTCGCTATGTGGCAGAGCTTGGTTTGTCTGACTATGATGCCAACCAATTGACAGCGACGAAAGTTACTTCTGACTTCTTTGAAGCAGCTGTAGCCCTTGGTGGCGATGCTAAACAAGTGTCTAACTGGCTCCAAGGTGAAGTCGCACAATTCTTGAACGCAGAAGGCAAAACGCTGGAAGAAATCCAATTGACACCAGAAAACTTGGTTGAAATGATTGCCATTATCGAAGATGGAACCATTTCATCTAAGATTGCCAAGAAAGTCTTCGTTCACTTGGCGAAAAACGGTGGCGGCGCGCGTGAATACGTCGAAAAAGCTGGTCTGGTACAGATTTCAGATCCTGAAGTCTTGATACCAATCATCCACCAAGTCTTTGCAGACAATGAAGCAGCCGTAGCTGACTTCAAGTCAGGGAAACGGAATGCGGACAAGGCCTTTACAGGCTTCCTCATGAAAGCAACCAAAGGTCAAGCCAACCCACAAGTAGCCCTCAAGTTACTTGCTCAAGAATTGGCGAAGTTGAAAGAAGAGTAATAGAGAAAAAACCAGCCGAGAGGTTGGTTTTTACTAACCATAAAATTGTGTTAGAATAGGAAAGACCATTACATATCAACTGGCATTAGGAGGAGTTACATGAACAAATTTTTAAGAGTCTTATTTGTCCTGGTTATCATCGCCATGACTGGAGCGATTATCTTCCAGCTATTCTTTCCATCCTATATGGGAAGTCATTCGGGATATGGTATTTCTGTCGGTTGGCAACGGGAGATTGGGATTTGGAATGTGGCGGTCCTTGTGATCCTGATTGCTGTCAATCTCAAATACGATTGGTTTTATCTTCGAACGGTTCTATTGGCTTTGATCCTAGGTGGGCTTGGGATCGGTACTAATCATCTCTTCAGTTATTTTCACTATCATCTGCCGGTCAATGGGATCGGTGCGCTTGAAAATTATCTCCTAGTCCTTGGTTGGATTGTTGGGTGGAGATTGGAATCTTCTCGGATCAAGAAGAAATAAAAAGGAGCAGTCAAAGGGCTGCTCTTTTTCATCTTCAGTTTTTCCTTGACAAACAAAAGGAAAACGTTTACAATTTTAAATATAAAGTTTCCTGAAAAGAAAACAAAAAAGGTGAAAACAAGGAGATCATCATATGGCTACTATGAAAGCAGCTCGCTGGCATGCAGCAAAAGACGTTCGTATCGAAGAAGTGGAAGTACCTGAAGTACAACCACATCAAGTAAAAGTGGCAGTTAAGTTCACAGGGATCTGTGGTACGGACTTGCATGAATATTTGGATGGACCGATCTTCATCCCAACTGAAGAACATGTGTATTCTGGTCAAAAAGCACCGGTCACTTTGGGACATGAATTCTCTGGTGAAATTGTAGAAGTCGGAAGTGATGTGACTCGTGTCAAAGTTGGCGATCGTGTCACTATCGAACCAATTCTTGCAGAGCACAATTTGATTGGTGATTATAACCTTGATCCAAACTTGAACTTTGTCGGCCTCGCTGCAGATGGTGGTTTTGCCAAATATTGTGTCCTTGATGGGGATTTGGTTCATGTGATTCCAGATAGCTTGAGCTATGAACAAGCAGCTCTTACAGAACCTGCTGCGGTTGCTGTTTATGCAGTTCGTCAATCTGCATTGAAAACTGGAGATACAGCTGTTATCTTTGGCTTGGGTCCAATTGGTCTTTTGATCGTTGAAGCCCTTCGTGCAGCAGGAGCATCAAAAATCTATGCGGTTGAATTGTCTCCTGAACGCCAAGCGAAAGCAGAAGAATTGGGAGCAATCGTTGTGCGCCCAGAAGAAGGAGAAACAATCGTCGAAGCCATCCATCGTTTAACCGGTGGGGGAGCAGATGTTTCTTATGAAGTTACGGGGGTTCCAGTTGTTTTAGGCCAAGCCCTTGCAGCTGTTCATAAAGCTGGGGAATGTATGGTTGTATCGATTTGGGAACGTGAAGCCAGCATCAATCCAAATGAATTCGCCATCCAAGAAAAATCTCTCAAAGGAATTATTGCCTACCGTCACATCTTCCCTAAAGTCTTGGAATTGATGGAACAAGGCTACTTCTCTGCTGAAAAATTGGTTACTAAGAAAATCAAATTGGAAAATATCGTTGAAGAAGGATTTGTTGAATTAACACAAGATAAATCCCAAATCAAGATCTTGGTTCAACCTGAATAAGCGAATAAATTTATATGAAATAAAGCAAGGCTGAAACGTTTCGTTTCGGCCTTTTGTGATACAATAAAAGTAAGGAACAGATTTGGGAGGGGACTATGTCAAAGACGATGAAGGGGACGCTCATGACCTTGATTGCTGGGATCGCTTGGGGTTTATCAGGAGCTTGCGGCCAGTACCTGATGGCTCATGGATTTACAGCAATTGGTTTGACAACAATTCGTTTAGTGTTTTCAGGAGCTGTACTACTGCTTCTTGCATATCTAGCGGACCAGGAAAAAGTAAAGGCCTTTCTAACAGACCGCTCGTCATACATCCCCTTGCTTTTATTTGCATTTTTGGGATTGTTAATGACCCAATTGACTTATTTAGAAGCGATTGATGCGACTAATGCAGGTACTGCAACTGTTTTGCAATATCTCTGTCCCATTGGAGTTTTGGCCTATTCTTGTGTTAAGGACCGGGTAGCTCCGACAGTATCGGAAATCTTTTCGATGATCTTAGCCATCGCAGGGACCTTTCTCATTGCAACCCATGGTCAACTCAATCAATTGGCAATCACTCCTAAAGGGCTAGCTTGGGGACTTGTTTCTGCCTTTGCCTATGCCCTCTACATCATTCTGCCTATTCAGTTAATTCAAAAATGGGGTAGTATGTTGGTGATTGGTATCGGTATGCTCATTCCAGGGCTTGTGATGATTCCCTTCACGGGAAGAAGACTTTTTCATGGCCAATATAGCATGGATAATCTAATGGGCTTAGTTGGCTTAGTGGTGATTGGGACCATATTTGCCTATACGGTCTTTTTGAAAGGGACAACTCTGATTGGACCGGTCAAAGGTAGCCTTCTTGCAGCTATTGAGCCTATTTCAGCTGTATTTTTTGCCTTTGCCATTATGAATGAGCATTTCTTTGCCATTGATTTTATAGGAATGGCTATGATCCTCTTTGCGGTCCTCTTGATTTCCCTTAAGGATCTCATGATTCAAAAAGAAAAAGGAATCTTGTAAAACCAAGATCAATTATTTTTCAGTTAAAAGGTTGAGACGAAGGTCTTGGCCTTTTTGTGATCCTTGTCCTTTGAGGAAGAGTTATCACTAGATAGCGTATACATAGATAGAAAAAGATGTTAAAATAGAACAAAACTTTTTTAAGGAGATGAGAATGAAAAAGATTTTTAAATGGACCTTATTTGCTGTGGCGACCTTGAGTCTAGTAGCTTGTGGAACTACTGCTCAAAAGACAAATTCGCAGCAAGCAAAGACTGAAAAAGCAGCGAAAAGCTCTGCATCTGACGGTCAAGTCGAGGTGAGTTTAAAAGGAGGGCAATACATCAAACCACCTGTCCTCAATGACTCAGAAGACGGAACCTATTTAGCCCTTCAATTGGAATTTAAGAATGTTGCCAAAGAATCTATCAACGTGTCAGATTCAGATATCACTATTTACGATGCGGATAATAACAAGGTCAAATTGCAGTCAGGAATTTATGACCAAACGGAAGCCTTCCAATTGCTCAAGAGTGATCAGTTGGCTAAGGATAAAAAATTAACCGGCTATATCGTTTTCCCAGTCGAAAAAGGCAAAAAATACGAAGTGCAGTATGAACGAAAAACTTATAGCTCTGATAAAAAATCCAAACCTCTAAAATTTGCGGTGGATTCTTCTCAGTATGAGGATAAGGTGGAAGCTTCCACTATTCTAGCAGATGAATACATCAATCAAGTTTACTTTAGTGGCCAACGAAAGGTCAAAAAGGATGACGCTTTTGTTTTGGGAACTGATTTGAAAAAGGAACGCAGTGATTTCCGTGCGAAATTTGCGGCTGATTTTACTCGTCAATTGCATGATTACCAATTTCCTGAAGAAGAAGTGACCCAGTTTATCGATGCTTATGAAAAAGAAAATGCTAAGCGTGCGAAATTAACCTATAAGGTTAAACAATATCTCCCGGACAAGGTGGTCATTAGTCTAAATCCTGAGACAGTCAGCATGGAAAAGACGATCTTAAACCACATGCAGACCTTCTATCAGGAACATCGAAAAGACTATCCAGGGATCATCGAAGCGAACCAGGCTCAAAACAAAGCCTATAGAGAGGAAATGATGGCTTCTCTTGCAGATCGCCCCTTGACGACGCCGGATCGATACGATTTCCAGTTGACCTTTGTTAAGAAAGATGGCAAATGGGAAGTAGAAAAAGCCTATAATAGTGATAGCTTTATGGAAAAATCCGAGGGAAATCTTTCTTAATGCTGAAGTTGGCACTCCTAGGATATGAATCTAGGAGTGTTTTTGTCTATAGTTTTAAACTATATCAAAACCCAAGAAACAGAAATTAGACGGAAACACCTATTAGTGATAAAATAATTTTAAGTTTGAAAGGAGATGAAGGCTTGTGTCTTTTTCTTATGAAGAGTTAGCAGAGATTCGCCACTATATCCACCAACACCCAGAATTGTCTGGTCAAGAATACCAGACAACCGCCTTTCTAAAAGAGCGTTTAGAAGAGTTGGGGATTCGTATTTTAGAGAGTGGATTAAAAACGGGTCTGATTGCAGAAATTGGGTCCGGCCAACCGGTGGTGGCACTTCGAGCAGATATCGATGCCCTTCCAATTTTGGAACAAACAAATCTGCCCTACCAAAGTCAACATCCAGGTGTCATGCATGCTTGTGGTCACGATTTTCATCAAACCAGTCTTCTAGGAGCAGCAGCTCTTCTCAAGGAAAAAGAAGACCAGCTGGAAGGAACAATACGCTTGATCTTTCAACCGGCAGAAGAAATTTCAGAAGGTGCTTCTGACGTTCTAGCAACAGAACTGTTGGAGGATGTTCAAGGAATTATTGGATTTCATAATATGCCTCAGCTAAAAGCAGGACAACTTGCTTTGAATGCCGGAGCTATGATGGCAGGGGTAGAGAAATTTAAGGTCACTGTAACAGGGGTTAGTAGCCATGCTGCAAGACCGGATTTGGGAGTTGATACGGTAACAGCCGTCACAACCATGGTTCAGAATGTACAATTATTAATTTCACGGACCATTTCTCCCTTTGAAACAGCTGTTTTATCGATTACGCATCTAGATGTGGGTTCAACCTGGAATGTACTCCCAAAATCAGGCTATTTTGAAGGAACGATTCGCTCCTTTAATCCGAGTGTGCAAAGAGAGTTGAAGGAACATTTTATTTCGATCATTCGTCATATAGCAAAAAGCCTGGAAGTGGATGTGGCTTTTGAGTGGGGAGTGACCCCGCCTGTTACCTTTAATGATGAGGAATTGACCAAAGTCGTTTGGGAAGCTTCACAAGACTTGGCTGAGGTGCTTCCAGCAAATCCATCTACAGCTGGAGAAGACTTCGCCTTTTACCAAGAACGAATTCCTGGAGTCTTTGCCTTTATCGGTTCAAATGGAGATCCGGATGCGCCAGACCTCCATCATGATCACATGACCATCGATGATGCAGCCTTTCAGGTGTCGGTTCCCTATTATGTTGAAAATGCGCAAGCTTTATTGCGGTATTTTAAAGAAAAATAAGTGTGATAAAGAAAAACTATCACCTCCATAAAAAATATATATTAGGCAAGTGAATGCTTTTCTGATAGAATAAAAAAATACTTTTAAAATGGCGTTTTATGTGCCTGAAACCAAAAAGGAGATCCTATGAATCTAAAAAAAATGATTAAGTATTCTGCTTTAGGATTAGTTGCAGTCCTTGCAACCAGTGCTTTAGTAGCATGTTCATCTGGCAAATCAGCCAGTGGGAAGAAAACCATTGAAGTTGGGACGGTTGGAACAACCAAACCCTTCTCTTATGAAGAAAAAGACGGCAAGCTAACTGGTTATGAGATCGAAGTATTGCGTGAAATCTTTAAAGGTTCAGACAAATACGAAGTGAACTTTAACAAGACAGAGTGGTCTTCAGTCTTTGCTGGATTAGATAGTGACCGTTTCCAAATCGGTGCCAACAACATCAGCTACTCAAAAGAGCGGGAAGAAAAATACCTCTATCCAAATCCATATGCTCGTAATCCACTAGTATTGGTCGTACCAAAAGATTCTTCTATTAAATCTTTGGATGACATTGGTGGCAAGAAAACAGAAGTTGTTCAAGGAACATCTACTGCTAAACAATTAGAAGATTACAATAAAAAACATTCAGATAATCCAACCGACTTGCAATACACAGATGGAACGATTCAAACCATCATGGCCAATCTAGCGGATGGTCGTACCGATTACAAGATCTTCGAACGGATTTCTGTAGATACCATCATTCGTGATCAAGGCTATGACAACTTGAAAGTCATTGAGCTTCCAAGCGACCAACAACCTTATGTTTATCCAATTATTGCAAAAGAGGATAAAGACCTTCAAAAATTTGTCAACAAACGCATCAAGGAACTCTATGACAATGGAACCCTTGAAAAATTGTCTAAAAAATACTTCGGTGGTTCTTACCTACCAGAAGCAAAAGATATTAAAGAATAATATTTATTTAAAGGAGATTTTAAAATGAAATTGAAAAAAATTCTTGGTTTAACAGCTCTTGCAGCTATCGCAACGTTTGCTCTTGCAGCATGTGGTTCTTCAAACTCATCTAGCAAAGATGGTGAAACAACAGTTAAAGTGGGTGTCATGACTTTGAGCGACACTGAAAAAGCTCGTTGGGATCAAGTTCAAAAGAACTTGGATGACGCTAAAACAGGGATCAAATTGGAATTCACTCAATTTACAGATTACTCACAACCAAACGTGGCTGTAAAAGATGGTAGCGTAGATATCAATGCATTCCAACACTACAACTTCCTTGATAACTGGAATTCTAAAAACGACAAAGCCCTTGTTGCAGTAGCAGATACTTACATCGCTCCAATCCGTCTTTACTCTGGTACAGAAAACGGTAAAAACAAATACACTTCTATCAAAGAAATTCCTAAAGGTGGAACAATCGCTGTACCAAATGACCCAACAAATGAAAGCCGTGCCTTGTATGTCTTGCAATCAGCAGGTTTGATTAAATTGGATACCAAAGATGGACAATTGGCAAACGTATCAAATATCAAAGAAAATTCAAAAGATTTGAAGATCTCTGAATTGGATGCTTCACAAACACCATCTGCTCTTCCATCAGTAGATGCTGCTGTCATCAACAATACCTTCGTTCGTGAAGCAGGCGTTGATTTCAAAAAAGCTATCTATGTTGAAAAGAAAGACAACAACTCAAAACAATGGTACAATTTGATCGCTGCTAAGAAAGATTGGGAAAAATCTGATAAAGCAAAAGCTATCAAAGAAATCATCAAAGCCTATCACAAAGACAATGTGAAGAAAGTGATCGAAGAATCTTCAGAAGGAATGGACCAACCAGTCTTTTAAGATTCGATCTCAAGTGTATGAAGGAGGTGGAGAAGCAATTCTCTACCTCTTATCGTGTATTAGGAGGAATGCATGCCTTTTGCAACAGAAGCGGAACAAATTCGAAAATTTGAAAATGATGAGGTCGCACAACATTATTTTGAAGTGTTGCGAACCTTGATTTCAAAAAAATCCATCTTTGCTCAACAAGTAGGTCTCAAGGAAGTGGCCAACTATTTGGGGGAAATTTTTACAGCTGCAGGAGCCAAAGTCGAAGTTGATGATAGCTACACAGCCCCTTTTGTGATTGCCAAATTTTTCTCCCCAAATCCAGACGCAAAAACCATCATCTTCTATAACCACTATGATACAGTACCAGCGGATGGAGACCAACCTTGGACGGGAGATCCTTTTACCTTATCGGTTCATTACGGGACCATGTACGGTCGAGGGGTTGATGATGACAAGGGACATATCACAGCTCGTCTCACAGCTCTTCGAAAATACATTCGTGAAAGTGGCGATTTGCCAGTCAATATCACCTTTATCATCGAAGGGGCAGAGGAGTCCGCATCGACTGACTTGGATAAATACTTGGCCAAACATAAGAAACACTTGCGTGGGGCGGACCTCTTAGTTTGGGAACAAGGTACCCGAAATAATCAGGGTCAGTTGGAAATTTCCGGTGGTAGCAAAGGGATCGTCACATTTGATATGGTGGTGAAGAGTGCAGAAGTGGATATCCATTCCAGCTATGGTGGCGTGGTGGACTCTGCTTCTTGGTATTTGTTAAATGCTATCGCCAGTCTTCGTGACAAAGAAGGCCGAATCTTGGTGGATGGGATTTATGATCAGATCCAAGAACCCAATGAACGCGAGCTAGCTTTGATTGAGCAATATGCCAACAAAGGACCAGAAGTTGTAGCGGAAACCTATGGTCTAACCCTTCCAATCTTGAAGGAAGATCGAAAAGAATTCCTGCGCCGTTTCTATTTTGAACCAGCCTTGAATATTGAAGGTTTTGGTTCTGGTTACCAAGGTCAAGGTGTCAAGACCATTCTTCCAGCAGAGGCACGTGCTAAGATGGAGGTGCGCTTGGTTCCAGGACTAGATCCCAAAGATGTCTTAGAAAAGATCAAGCAGCAATTGAAGAAAAATGGCTATGATCAGGTCGAATTGGTCTACACTCTCGGTGAAATGAGTTACCGAAGTGATATGAGTGCCCCATCGATTTTAAATGTTATTCAGCTGGCCAAAGATTTCTATAGAGAAGGGGTTTCAGTTCTTCCTACAACAGCGGGAACAGGACCAATGCATACGGTATTTGAGGCTTTGCAGGTACCGATGGCAGCCTTTGGAATTGGCAATGCCAATAGCCGTGACCATGGGGGCGATGAAAATGTGAAAATCGCCGATTATTACACCCATATTGAATTGATAAAGGAGTTAATAGCAAGTTATGAGTAAAGCAATGATTCAGCTGGACCACATTGATGTGACCTTCCAGCAAAAGAAACGTCAGATTCAAGCTGTCAAAGATGTGACCATTCAGATCAATGAAGGCGATATCTATGGGATTGTGGGTTATTCCGGAGCCGGAAAATCGACCTTGGTTCGGGTGATCAATCTCTTGCAAGTGCCTAGCGCCGGAACCATTACTGTGGATGGAGATGTGATTTATCAAGATCAGGTGACCTTAAAACCAGCTGCCCTAAGAGAGAAACGTCGGGATATCGGGATGATCTTCCAACACTTTAACCTGATGGCTCAAATGACTGTCGCAGAAAATGTTGCTTTCGCCCTCAAGCATTCTAAATTAAACAAAGAACAAAAGAATGAGAAAGTGGCGAAATTGTTGGAACTAGTTGGTCTAGCTGACCGTGCAGAAAATTACCCAGCCCAATTATCTGGTGGTCAAAAGCAACGAGTTGCGATTGCGCGTGCCCTTGCCAACGATCCAAAGATTTTGATCTCAGATGAGTCAACTTCAGCCTTGGATCCAAAGACGACCAAACAAATTCTAGCTTTATTGCAAGAATTGAACAAAAAACTAGGCTTGACCATTGTCTTGATTACCCATGAGATGCAAATTGTCAAAGATATAGCGAACCGAGTAGCTGTCATGCAAAATGGCGAATTGATCGAAGAAGGATCTGTTTTAGATATCTTCTCGAATCCGAAAAATGCCTTGACCCAAGACTTTATCACTGTTGCAACAGGAATCGATGAAGCCATGGTGAAAATCAACCAACAAGCGATTGTGAAGAACTTGCCAGATGATTCGATTTTAGCGCATCTCAAGTATGCAGGTTCTGTAACAGATACAGCGATCATCAATGATATTTACAAGCAGTACCAAGTATCTGCCAACATTTTATTTGGGAATATCGAGATCCTTGATAACACGCCTGTTGGAGAGTTGGTGGTCATCTTATCAGGTAAAACTCAAAATCTGGAAACGGCCAAAGCTGAGTTAGAAAATGCAGGAGTTTCCGTGACTATTGTGAAAGATGGGAGAAAAGCATGATCCAGTTAATTCAAACATATTTACCAAATGTCTATAAATTAGGGTGGTCTGGCCAGTATGGTTGGGGAACCGCTATTTACCTGACACTTTATATGACCGTTATTTCCTTCATTATTGGTGGATTTTTAGGTTTAGTGACAGGGCTTTTATTAGTCTTGACCCGTCCAGGTGGCGTCATCGAAAATAGAATCGTTTTCCAAATTTTAGACAAGATTACTTCTTTGTTCCGCGCCATTCCCTTCATTATCTTGTTGGCCTTTATTAATCCATTGACCTACTTGCTCTTGAAAAATACCATCGGACCTACAGCAGCCCTTGTTCCATTGTCCCTAGCTGTCTTTCCATTCTTTGCCCGCCAAGTTCAAGTTGTCTTGTCCGAATTGGATGGAGGCGTGATTGAAGCGGCCCAAGCCAGTGGGGCAACCTTCTGGGATATTGTCGGTGTCTACCTTCGTGAAGGGCTTCCAGATTTGATCCGCGTAACAACCGTGACCATCATTTCCTTGATCGGAGAAACCGCCATGGCTGGTGCCGTTGGTGCAGGAGGACTAGGAACCTTAGCCATTAACTACGGGAAAAACATGTTTAACAATGATGTCATCTTTGTGGCGACCTTATTGATCCTGATTCTGATCGTTCTGGTCCAATTTATCGGGGACTTCCTTTCGAAGAAAATTAGCCACCGTTAGGATCAGTATCCAATGAATAGAATAAATGTGAATCAAATAAAACAAGTTGGAGCCTTCATTTTCCTCTATTTTCTTGCGATTGGACTGGGGGTCTTAGTTGGAAATCTGGTCGATCATCAAGGAAATATGTTTTATGCTCCTGCCTTTTCAGCCCTGTTTGGCGGGACGATCTACCGCTATTATCTAGAAAAAATAAAAGGAGTTGGATCTATCTTTATAGTTGGCTGCGTGATCGGATCCTTCTTCCTCTTTTCGCGTCAGGGTGCAGGGGCCTTTATTCCAGCCTTGATCGCCGGAAGTTTTGCGGAGATGGTCGCCTCAAGTGGTCGTTTTCGCTCGAATTTACGAAATGCCTTGTCTTTTGTTATTTTTGCCTTTGCGACGACAGGGCCCATTCTTATGATGTGGTTCTATCCAGCCAGTTACCGCATGTCGTTACTGGATCGTGGTAAATCGATAGACTATGTCAATCGGGTGATGGTATCACCAGATCTAGCGACCATCACTTGGTTTGTCCTCACGGTCATACTGGGTGCTGGATTAGGATGGGGACTATCGAACATCCTTCTTCCATTATTGGCCAAAAAAGGAGATAAAGATGCACAATAATTTACTAGTTCTTCAGTCAGACTTTGGTTTGGTGGATGGAGCAGTATCAGCTATGATTGGGGTTGCTTTAGAAGAATCACCAACCATTAAAATTCACCACTTAACTCATGATATTACCCCCTACAATATCTTTGAAGGGAGTTACCGTCTCTTTCAGACAGTAGATTACTGGCCAGAAGGGACAACCTTTGTTTCGGTGGTCGATCCTGGTGTCGGTTCCAAACGAAAGAGTGTCGTAGCTAAAACGGCGAAAAATCAATACATTGTCACTCCGGATAATGGAACTCTCTCTTTTATCAAGAAACATGTAGGGATTGTTGCTATCCGTGAGATTTCAGAAGTGAAGAACCGCCGGGCCAATACAGAGTTTTCTTATACCTTCCATGGGCGTGATGTCTACGCCTATACAGGAGCTAAGTTGGCCAGTGGCCATATTAGTTTTGAAGAAGTCGGACCAGAACTCAGTGTCGAACATATTGTGGAAATCCCAGTGGTTGAGACGGTTCTTGAGGATAATCTTGTTAAAGGTGCAGTTGACATCCTAGATGTGCGCTTTGGTTCTCTTTGGACTTCCATTACTCGGGAAGAGTTCAATCATTTGTCACCTGAATTTGGGGAACGTTTTGAAGTGACCATCTATAACAATGACATGCTGGTTTATCAAAACCAAGTAACCTACGGCAAGTCTTTCGCCGACGTGCGGATTGGACAGCCAATCCTTTATATCAATTCCCTTTACCGTGTTGGTCTTGCCATCAACCAGGGATCCTTTGCCAAGGCCTATAATGTAGGAGTTGGGGCTTCTTGGCATATCGAGATTAGAAAAATGGAAAATTAATAGGAGATATCATAATGAAACAGAAATCATTATTTTCAATTAAAGATGTTGTAGCTATTGGGGTTGGAGCAGCCCTCTTTGTCGTGATTGCTATGTTGCAAATCCCTGCACCTGCACCGAATACGAGCATTCAGTTGCAATATGCCCTTCAAGCTCTCTTTAGTGTAGTCTTTGGCCCAATTGTCGGCTTCTTAATCGGCTTGATTGGTCATGCCATTAAGGACGCTATGTCAGGTGGTCTTTGGTGGACTTGGATCATTTCAAGTGGTTTGTTTGGACTCTTTGTTGGTTTCTTCCGCAAACAAATCGGTGAATTTAAAGGGGAAGTGACAAAGAAAGAATTAATTGTCTTTAACGTTGTTCAAATCGTATCCAACCTTGTGATCTGGGGCTTGATTGCTCCGGTTGGAGATGTCTTGATCTACAAGGAAAGTGCCAATAAAGTCTTTCTACAAGGTGTTGTTGCGGGTTCATTTAATGCATTAACAGTAGCTGTTGCAGGTTCTCTTCTCTTGATTGCTTATGCACGGACTCAAACAAAAGATGGAAGTTTGACCAAAGATTAAATGTACAGAAGATAAGAGAGTGGGACAGAAATCGGTAATTCGTTAGAATTCGATTTCGTCGTCCCACC
>NZ_JAJCHF010000017.1:0-46492 GCF_020554365.1 Streptococcus sp. 210928-DFI.4.42 | reverse complement strand
TCGACAATCCAAAAATAATTGAGAGGCTAGGACTTTTGTCCCAGCCTCTTTTTTGTTTTATCAAAAATATTTTTTACAAAATGTAAGATATATATTGCAAAATAGAAAATATAGTGTATAATAAAGCTATAAAAACAAGAAAGGAAAATCATGTGGCGAAAAATCTCAAATTAAAAATGGCCCGGGTCGAGCATGATATGACCCAGGGGGATCTTGCAGATGCCATTGGAGTGACGCGCCAGACCATCGGTCTGATTGAGGCGGGAAAGTATAACCCAACCCTCAGTCTCTGCCTTGCCATCTGTAAGACCTTGGATAAGACGCTGGATCAACTGTTCTGGGAGTAACAGTTTTAATAATAGAAAGAGGAAGAATATGAAACAAAAGAAAGAACCAATTGTAAAAGATGAACGGACCATGCTACTTGATGGAAAAATCGCAGGAGAACTTGTCCTTGGTATGACCTGCTTTATTGCCCTATCTGCCTTTGTGAAATCCAGTATCCTGGACTTAGACCTAGTCGCTTATCTCCCTGAGATGTTCCTTCTGATTGCCATGGGAGCCTATGCCTTTGTGAGAAGGATCAGTTCAGGGATTGATATCCGAGATATGTTAGAAAAAGATAGCTGGTTGAGTCGCCTTGGGTCAGGTCTATTCTTTGCTGTGCTTGTGACAGCTATGGATGTGATTGGAAAGAGAGAAGCAATGAGCTTTATCTTGAGTCCCAAGTATCTGGTCAAAATTTTATTAGAAATTCTCGTCTTTGCCATCCTGACAGATCTGCTTGAAAAACCACTTGCTCTTATCAATCGGAAAAAACAAGAGAAGATCGAGGCAGAGTTAGAGGATGAAGAATAAGGAGGAAGAGATGTGATTACAATTGCTGAACAAACAAATCATAGATGAACGAGAAGAAGGCTTAGCTAATAAGGCTGGTGCTGAGACGGCTGGTTTTCTTTTCCTTGCCTTAACTGTTTTTAGTGTAGGATCCATTTTTACATCTAAGGTGGGGCTCAGTCCAATCATGGTGGTAGCCTTACTCATCGTCTCAGGATTGTATTACTCTGTTCGTTGTCAACGATTGGGTGTGAGATTTATCAGTTATAGTTATCTAAATGTGACGGGAATTGTAGCAGTAACCTCTATTCTCTCCTTGTTCATCTGGGCTCAAAAATTTCAATTAAACCAAGCTGTTTATCAGGCCAATCCCTTCCATTCAAAATTTTTGCTGGTGCTTCCTATCGCATTTCTCCTGAATCTTCCGATTGTATGGGGGATGAATACCCTTGTAATGCTCCTTGCAAAAGTAGAGAAAAAACGCTATGAAGCCTATCTGGATCAGATGGAAAAGGAAGAGTAGGAAGTTGGAACCCTAGTTTCGTCGTATAAAAGTCTGGGAAACCAGGCTTTTATTTTTCAGTCAAATAAATTGCATTCGTTTTCTTGGGAGAGTATACTGGTATAGTTGAATGAAAAATTCTGATAATTTAATCTTAGAAAAGAGAATATTATGGCAAAACCTATTCGCGTATTACTCTACTACCTCTATACCCCCATTGAAAATGCAGAACAATTTGCGGCTGATCACTTGGCTTTTTGTAAATCAATCGGTCTCAAAGGACGTATCCTAGTCGCTGATGAAGGAATCAACGGAACCGTATCTGGTGACTACGAAACAACGCAAAAATACATAGACTACGTTCACAGCCTTCCAGGGATGGAAGACCTCTGGTTCAAGATCGATGAGGAAGAAGAGCAAGCTTTCAAGAAGATGTTTGTACGTTATAAGAAAGAGATTGTCCACCTTGGTTTAGAAGATGATAATTTCGATAATGACATCAATCCTCTTGAAACAACAGGTGCTTACTTGTCACCAAAAGAGTTTAAAGAAGCTCTTCTCGACGAGGATACCGTTGTCCTTGATACTCGAAACGACTACGAGTACGATCTTGGTCACTTCCGTGGCGCTATTCGTCCAGATATCCGCAATTTCCGTGAGTTGCCACAATGGGTCCGTGATAACAAGGAAAAATTTATGGACAAACGCGTTGTCGTCTACTGTACTGGTGGAGTTCGCTGTGAGAAATTCTCTGGCTGGATGGTGCGTGAAGGCTACAAAGATGTCGGTCAATTGCACGGCGGAATTGCAACCTACGGGAAAGACCCAGAAGTTCAAGGCGAACTATGGGATGGGAAAATGTATGTCTT
This sequence comes from Streptococcus sp. 210928-DFI.4.42, assembly GCF_020554365.1. Classification (NCBI taxonomy): domain Bacteria; kingdom Bacillati; phylum Bacillota; class Bacilli; order Lactobacillales; family Streptococcaceae; genus Streptococcus; species Streptococcus sp. 210928-DFI.4.42. The sequence continues at coordinate 44,284 of NZ_JAJCHF010000017.1, read as the reverse complement.
TGACGAGCGGATTGCAGTCGATGTCAACCATGTCGATCCAAGCGTTGTCGGAAAAGACTGGTTTGATGGAACACCATGCGAACGCTATGTCAACTGTGGAAATCCTTTCTGTAACCGTCGGATCTTGACCTCAGAAGAAAACGAGGACAAGTACCTCCGTGGCTGCTCGCATGAGTGCCGGGTTCACCCTCGCAATCGTTATGTCCAAGAACACAACTTGTCACAAGCAGAAGTTCGTGAGCGTTTGGCCCTTATCGGTGAAACGCTTGATGGAGCACCAGCATAATAGAAACAAACAGTCTGAAAGCTCAGGCTGTTTTTATATGGAAATTGGTTGAAAATTGTGCTATACTTTAGGTAAGCGATTTCACAAAGGAGAAAACAAATGAGTATCGTGTTTTCAATCAAAAATAAAAAGAGCTTATTTGGCTATCAGAAAGTACTCGCAGCACAGGAAGTTCTTAAATTAGTGGAGGGGTTAACAACCTACAACTATGATCCTGCCACCCTTCATCGTCCCTTAAATGATTTTGAAGGTTTGAACTGTATCGTATTTGGTAAGAGCGGTCTTCCTCTGCAGTTACGCTATTTTGATGAGGAAGAGTCTTATCAGATTCAGGTGCCCTCTTTTGCGATAGAAGAAGATTGGCAGTTGGCCCTTCGATGGCTTAGTCGGCTCGCAGAAGTATTAGGAACGGAGATTGTGGCCAGCGATAGCGTGAGCTATACTCCCGATTCTATTTTCCATTTTGATTATGAAGTCGTTATCCTAGAAACGCTGGGTAATGTGACGAAAGAAAAAGATCTAAAAGAGTTTGAAGTACAAGGCTTCGCTCATCCAGTCTATTTGGATCGGGATACAGTGCAGGAAGTCTTGAACCATGTCCATCCACTAGAAGCCTACTCTGCCTTTATCAAGAAGATTCAATATAGTGTAGCTTATTTCAGTCAAGTCCGTTTTTATCAACAGGAGGAGACAGGAGCCTTCTTAGCCAGCTATAGCTTGACAGAAGATACGGATACGGTCTTGCCAAGCGTGCCACATGTTCCTGCAGAATATGTAGAAATTGTGGGCTTAGCGGGTATCATTGATTGGCGAGTTCTATTGGTGGCGATCGATGGAGATCCGGATAAGCCAGAAAATTACCATCCAATTGGGTCTCTTGCTCTGAAGAAACTTATAGAAGCGCTAGAGCCAGATGAATTCCAGCTGCTAGATGCTAGTCAAATTGAAATCAAAAAATTGTCCAAAGAGCGGTTGCTAGAATTAGCGCAATTGGAAAACAAGTAACAATATCGCAGTGAACTGTCCCTCAGACATTTGATCCGAAAAATCTAACGTCTGGGAGCGGTTCTTTTTTATGCCCTTCCTTTGATCAAAAACCAATGACTAGGCTAATTATGGTATAATAGGGGCCTAGAAGTAGAATGAAAGAGGTGCACGAAATGCTGTTAGAAGAATTTGATGCCAATCGACAGGCGATTATCAATCCACAAGACTTACACCAACCAATTGAAGAATTTCCCAAAGTAGTCATCTCTTGCTTTTCAAGAGTAACTTTTGCTCGTCTCCTTGAGAATTATGACCATGAGGTCATTGCAAGAACCTCCATGGCCAATTTTGAAGTCCTGGTCTATGGGATCACTATTGGAGACCAACAAATTGCTGCCTTTAATACACCCGTTGGGGCTGCTTCCTGTGTGGGGATTATAGAGGATTTGATTCAATTTGGGATGGAAAAACTGGTGCTTTTTGGGACCTGTGGGGTTTTAGACCGTGATATCGAAGCAACCTCCATCATTATTCCAACGGCTGCTCTTCGCGACGAGGGGACTAGCTACCACTATCTGCCAGCTAGTGATGAAGTGGAAGTAAACAAGAAAACTCTTCCTCTCTTCCAAGCCTTTCTTGACAGCCACAAGGTTTCCTATCAGTCAGGAAAAGTGTGGACGACAGATGCACCCTACCGGGAAACCATCGACAAGATGAAGCGACGAAAGGAAGCGGGAGCCATCTGTGTGGATATGGAATGTTCGGCAGTGGCAGCCTTAGCAGCTTATAGGGGCTTTGAGCTCTGCCATTTCTTCTATGCAGCTGACCACCTCTCGGAAGAAAAATGGGATATCCGAACCTTATCTAGTCATGAGGATTTAGATAGCAAGGATCGCATCGCGGAGTTAGCCATCCAATTTGCGCTCTTTTGGGAAAAGGCAAACTAAATGAAAGAAGCAATGATTGAACTGAAGGATTTTTCCTTCCAATACAAGGCACAGTCTGAACCAACCTTGAAAAATCTCAACTTAACCATTTATAAGGGGGAAAAGGTTCTGATTGTTGGGCCGTCTGGTTCTGGTAAGTCAACCATTGGCCAGTGCTTAAATGGGATTATCCCTAATATCTATAAGGGAACCAGTAGTGGGCAATTCCTCATTCAGGGGAAAGAAGCCTTTGATCTCAGTATTTATGAGAAATCTCACTTGGTCAGTACGGTTTTGCAAGATACAGATGGCCAATTTATTGGTTTGAGTGTCGCAGAAGACTTGGCTTTTGCCCTTGAAAATGACATGGTGGATCTGGGAACGATGAAAGAGCGTGTGCAGAGTTGGGCAGAACGCTTGGATTTGATGAAGCTCTTGGATCATCGGCCACAAGATTTGTCCGGTGGGCAAAAACAGCGAGTGAGCTTAGCAGGTGTTCTGATTGACGAAAGTCCGATCCTGCTCTTTGATGAGCCACTGGCTAATCTAGATCCCAAGTCGGGTCAGGATATTATTGATCTGATTGATCAGATTCATGAAGAGCAGGGAACGACCACCATTATTATCGAACACCGTTTAGAGGATGTACTCTACCGTCCTGTCGATCGGGTAATCTTGATCAATCAAGGTCAAGTTCTCTTTAATGGTCAACCCGATGAGTTGTTGAGGACGACACTGCTGGCTGAAAATGGGATTCGTGAACCTCTGTATTTAACAACTCTTCGCCAGCTAGGGCAGAATATCGATCAATTGGAGCATCTAGATCGTCTAGAAGATATCGAGCTTACTGGTGTGAATCGTTCCATTCCAGAAGCGACCTTTACAAAAACTGGGGAAGCAGAAGAACTATTGAAGTTGGAGCAGATTTCCTTTGCCTATCAAGAAAATCATCCGATCTTAAAAAATATATCCCTCAGTATACCTAAGGGGCAGCGCTTAGCGATTGTCGGGAAGAATGGGGCAGGGAAATCAACTCTTGCGAAAGCCATCTGTGGATTCATTACCACAGAAGGACAATACACCTCTAGAGGTGAAGATATCAAGCAGGAGAGTGTCAAGGAACGGGCAGAGCGAGTCGGCTATGTCCTGCAAAACCCCAATCAAATGATTTCGACCAATATGATTTTTGACGAAGTTGCTCTAGGTTTGCGCTTGCGGGGTGTCGCTGAAGAAGACATCAAAGAGCGTGTCTATCAAGCACTGAAAACTTGTGGTCTCTATGAGTTTCGTAAATGGCCGATTTCTGCTCTCTCATATGGGCAAAAGAAACGGGTGACCATCGCCTCTATACTAGTTTTAGGACCAGAAATTTTGGTCTTGGACGAGCCGACAGCAGGTCAGGACCAGCGCAATTACACTGAAATCATGGAATTTCTAGATAGCTTGCAAGAAAAAGGCCATACCATTGTCATGATTACCCATGATATGCAGCTGATGTTGGATTATTCTGATCGTGCCCTTGTAGTATCAGACGGACAAATTCTAGCAGATCTCCCACCTGCAGAGCTGTTCACTCATCCGGATATTTTACAAGAGGCTAATCTCAAAGAGACTTCGATTTTTGCCTTAGCCAATCGATTAGGAATGGATCCCTTGGCGCTAACGCAGTTTTATATGCAACAGAAAGGAGCAGGTCATGAATCATCGATTAGTCGGCTACCATGAGGGGACGAGTTTTCTTCATCGCCTTTCAGGTGCGAGTAAGTTACTCTTTCTTCTTTTTGTATCTCTTGCGGCCATGTTGAGTTATGATACCCGGCTCCTTCTAGGAATTGGTGTGGGCGCCTTGCTGTTATTCTCTACAGCTCGTATTCGATTTCGGGATATTTCATTTGTACTTGCATTTGCTCTTGTTTTTGCACTGTTAAATGTTGTCATGGTCTATCTCTTTGCCCCTCAGTATGGTGTAGAGATCTACGGGGCAAAGACGGTACTAATGAAGGGGTGGGGCTCCTATAGTATCACCTCGCAGGAACTCTTTTATCTTTTTAATCTAGCTCTTAAGTATGTCTGTACCATACCTCTAGCCTTGATTTTTTTGATGACGACCCATCCTAGTCAGTTTGCTTCAAGCCTCAACCAAATTGGCGTATCCTACAAGATTGCCTATTCTGTCAGCTTGACTCTGCGCTACATTCCTGACGTACAAGAAGAATATCAAACGATTAAATTGTCTCAGGAAGCCAGAGGGGTGGAGTTGTCCAAAAAGGCCAAGCTGATCAAGCGGATCAAAGGCAATGTGCAAATCATCTCTCCCTTAATCTTTAGCTCACTTGAGCGGATTGACAGCATTTCTACGGCTATGGAATTACGTCGCTTTGGTAAAAATAAAAAGCGGACCTGGTATTCTCATCAAGCTATGGAAATGAAAGATTATGGGATGATTCTATCAGCCTTAGCTGTTCTGGTTTTGGGTATTGTCCTGATCTTTGTCAATCAAGGACGTTTTTACAATCCATGGAGGTAATGACATGTCAGAAACGATTTTAGTAACAGGAGCTTCAGCTGGTTTTGGTCAAGCGATTTGCCGTCGCTTAGTAGCAGATGGATACCGTGTGATCGGATCAGCTAGACGCATCGATAAATTACAGGCCCTTCAAGAAGAGCTGGGAGAAGCCTTTTATCCCCTGCAAATGGATGTGACGGATCTTTCTCAGGTAGATCATGCACTTGCCAGTTTGCCAAAAGATTGGGAGAAAGTGGATGTTTTGGTCAATAATGCTGGCTTGGCTCTAGGCCTCGCCCCAGCTTATGAAGCAGAGGTCGCAGACTGGCTGACCATGATTCAGACCAATATTGTTGGTTTGACCTATCTGACAAGGAAAATCTTGCCCCAGATGGTGGAACGAAATGATGGCTATATTATCAATTTGGGCTCTACAGCAGGAACTGTGCCTTATCCAGGGGCCAATGTTTACGGGGCATCCAAGGCTTTTGTCAAGCAATTCTCCCTCAATCTTCGGGCTGATCTAGCTGGCAAGAAGATTCGTGTCAGCAATATTGAACCCGGTCTTTGCGAAGGGACAGAGTTCTCTTCTGTTCGCTTTAAAGGAGACGAAAAACGGGTAGAAGCCCTCTATCGAGATGCCCATGCCATTCAGCCGGAAGACATTGCCAACACTGTAGCTTGGTTGATCCAACAGCCCAAGCATGTCAATGTCAATCGGATTGAAATCATGCCGGTTTCCCAAACATTTGGTCCTCAACCCGTTTATCGTGATTAAGAAGAGAAGCAACCACTCCACAAGGGGTTGGTTGTTTTTTATCTTTCCTCTGGTATAATAGAAGGCAAAGTAAGGAGAAAAAGATGACAGCTGCCTTAATTATTGGTTCTACAGTTTGTGATGTGATGATTTACTTGGATCGTTTGCCAAGTCGTGAAGGAGATGCCCATATTGATCACCAGCAATGGTCTGTGGGAGGTTGTGCCTTTAATGTCGTCAATATTCTTCATTTTTTGTCGCAACCCTACCAGTTTGTCTCGCCAGTCGGTTCTGGGATATATGGTGATTTTATTCGGAGAGAATTGAACCAATTAGGGATTTCCTCTAGCATCTCATTAGAAGGGGCCAATGGTTGCTGTTATTGCTTTGTAGAGTCTGATGGTGAGCGGACCTTCTTATCGGACCACGGAGTGGAGTATAGCTTCCAAGCAGAGTGGCTAAAAGAGATCGAGACGGATCCGTTTGATTACATTTACTTGTGTGGCCTTGAAGTCGAGGAGCCAACCGGTCTTGCATTGGTCCAGTCTGTTTCGCAACTAGAAGGCCAGGTGATTTTCGCACCTGGGCCACGCGGACTCTTGATTCCAAAGGATCGACTGGAAGCAATTTATGATCTGCATCCAATTCTCCATGTTAATGAGGCTGAAGCACTGGCTTTTTCAGGGTGTAGAGAGATCCAGCCAGCCATCGAACACTTGTATCAGAGAACGGGACAATTAGTCATTGTCACCTTGGGTGAAAACGGAGCGGTTGCCTATGATGGCAACTGGTATGAAGCAGACGGTTTTCCAACAGAAGTTGTCGATACAGTAGGTGCTGGAGATAGCCATGTGGGAGCCTTTATATCCGCTCGTTTAGAAGGTTTAGATATGACGCAAGCCTTAAGATTTGCTAACAAAGTCTCTAGCCAGATTGTTGCAAGTAAGGGGGTTCATCTGACAAAAGAGCAACAAGAAGCCCTGCGAACAGAATTGAAACAAAAATAAAAAAGAGAGTGGGACAGAAATCGGTCATTCGTTAGAATTCGATTTCGTCGTCCCACCTCCGCACAGTTGAGTAGGGCTGTAAAAGCTGATGAAATCAGCGTAGTAGAGCCCACTCAACCACTGCGTCTTGCTTGACAATCCAAAAATAATTGAGAGGCTAGGACTTTTGTCCCAGCCTCTTATTTGACTTTTATCCTCTTAGCACTTTGTATCTTACTACAATGGCCGCTTATTGGGCATGCCTGCTTTTCTTGGGTATTTATTGGGGGTTTCTTTTTTCTTTTCTACAAGAGTGATATAGCGTGGATCCCCGTTTGGCAATTCATACTGTAGATTGTCTTCAACCTTGCTAAAGAGCAGGTTAAGGGCATTTTTGGCTTCTTCCAACTCTTCTGGAGCATTGCTGGCCTTGAGAGCAAGAAGTCGTCCTCCTACCTTCAGATAAGGGATGGTCAGTTCAGAGAGGACTTGCATACGGGCAACCGCGCGGGCAGTTACGATATCAAATTGGGCACGAAAGGCCTTGTCTTGTGCAAAGTCCTCCGCACGTCCATGGTAGAAATGAACTCCACTTAAGCCCAACTCTTCAGCCAGCAAGTGGAGAAAATTGATCCGCTTATTGAGGGAATCAATGATGGTCACATCCAGCTCAGGGAATAGGATCTTCATTGGTAGGCTGGGAAAGCCAGCACCAGCTCCGATATCCAAGAGACGGATGGGTTGATTTTCGATCAAACCTTGTAAAATGGGTGCGATAGAATCATAAAAATGCTTGAGATAGACTTCGTCTTTTTCGGTGATGGCAGTGAGATTAATCTTTTCATTCCATTCCACGAGGAGCTCGAAATAGCGTTCGTATTGCTCTTTTTGACGATCAGTTAATGGAAAGCCGAGATCGGCTAAACGGACATAAAATTCTTCTGGTTTCATGCTTTTATTTTACCACAAAATAAGGGAAATTTGATATACTGGTAGAAAGAAATGAAAGGAATTCAATAAAATGATTTGGATTATTCTTGGGATCATTGTGGTCCTTGTGTTGATTGTAGTAGGAGTTTACAACGGTTTGGTGAAAAGCCGCATGCAAACTCGTGAAGCATGGAGTCAAATTGATGTGCAATTGAAACGTCGGAATGACTTGATTCCAAACTTGATCGAAACCGTTAAAGGCTATGCCAAGTACGAAGGAGATACACTAGCAAAAGTGACTCAACTTCGCCAACAAGTAGCGCAAGCTTCTTCACCTGCAGAAGCAATGGCAGCCAGTGATGCTCTTTCACGCCAAGTAGCAGGCATCTTTGCGGTGGCTGAAAATTACCCAGACTTGAAAGCCAACACCAACTTCATGCAATTGCAAGAAGAATTGACCAACACAGAAAACAAAATTTCTTATGCTCGTCAATTGTACAATAGTGTCACAAGCAATTACAATGTCAAGTTGGAAACTTTCCCAACAAACGTGATTGCTGGAATGTTCGGCTTCAGACAAGCTGAATTTCTTCAAGTGCCTGAAGAAGAAAAAGCAGTACCAAAGGTGGACTTTAGCGGATTAGGAGACTAATATGCTCTTTGACCAAATTGCAAGCAATAAAAGGAGAACCTGGATTCTCCTTATTGCTTTTTTCATACTCTTAGCTCTTATCGGAGCAGCCGTTGGTTACCTCTGGTTAGGCTCCTCCCTTGGTGGCGTCATCCTAGCTTTGATTATTGGGGGAATCTATGCCTTTAGCATGATTTTCCAATCAACTGAAGTTGTCATGCGGATGAATGGAGCGCGTGAGGTGACGGAAGAGCAAGCCCCTCAACTCTACCATATTGTCCAAGATATGGCCATGGTAGCCCAGATACCCATGCCTCGGGTCTATATTGTGGATGATCCTTCTATGAATGCATTTGCGACAGGGTCTAATCCTCAAAATGCTGCTGTTGCAGCAACGACAGGTCTTCTAGCTGTGATGAACCGTGAGGAATTGGAGGGAGTCATCGGACACGAAGTCAGCCACATTCGCAATTACGATATTCGCATCTCTACGATTGCGGTTGCCCTTGCCAGTGCCATCACCATGCTTTCTAGCATTGGTGGCCGGATGATGTGGTGGGGCGGTGGCCGTAGCCGGGACGATGATCGAGAAGGTAGCGGTGGTTTGGAGATTGTTATGTTGATCCTTTCCCTGCTTGCCATCGTTTTAGCGCCATTAGCAGCGACCTTGGTCCAGTTAGCCATCTCTCGTCAACGGGAGTTCTTAGCAGACGCTTCCAGTGTCGAATTGACACGGAATCCTCAAGGGATGATCAATGCTCTTTTGAAACTGGATAACAGTGTGCCTATGCAACGAGAAGTCGATAGTGCAAGTAGTGCACTCTTTATCAACGATCCTAAAAAAGAATCCGGCTTTCAAAAGCTCTTTTATACCCATCCACCCATTGCTGAGCGGGTGGCTCGCCTAAGAAAAATGTAAAAAAAATCCACCAAACGGTGGATTTTTTATTTGGTTGTTAAGAGGAGGGTAGTGAAACCAAGGATGGCAAAGATCCCCCAAGCTAGGGGAAGGCTCCAGATAGCTAGACTAGAAAAGAGAGCTGTCCCAAGTGGCATGGCAAAGCTGACCATCAGTCCCAAAAAGCTAGAGGTAGAAGCTAATTTTTCAGCGGGCAATTTGCTCATTAAAAGGCTGGAAACTTTTGGGTTGATTTTTGCTACAAGATAACCAAGGAAAGTGATGAGTAGAAGGGAAAGAATGTCCCAGTGTCCCAGGATATTTGTGAACCCAAGCATGGTCAGCCCACCTGCTATCCACAGGAGGATATGGTGGAGCGATTGCTTGGAAAAATAGTCATGGGGTGTCAAGCTAGCCCAGACCATGCTTAAAATAGTCACAGCCTCTAAGATCAAGAGGGATTGGCTAAAACTCAACTGAAAGAAGGGGGAGTGAAGCAGTTGCAAATTGTAGATACCTGAGATGGATCCCCCAAGGGCATTGATGAGAACCAATGAGAAGAGCAACTTGCCAAAGTGGTGAACCTCCTCATCTGCAAAAATACTTTTGGCGTTCTGGTACATCTCTTGGCATTCGTGTACCAAAGAATTCTTACTTTTGGGCTCAATGACGGGAGCATGTGTCAGCTGCTTTTTTCTAATCAAGAGACAGGTAGAAGACAGGAGAAAAGTCACTGCATTGATCGAAGCGACCAGGGCAAAATTTTGATGGCTGATAGCTAGCAGCCAAACTCCTAGAGCTTGTCCAGAAATCGAACAGACCATACTAAGCAGTTGGTTGAAGGAATAAGCCTCCATTAAATCCTCGTCTGGGATGTTCTTTTTCATGATAGGGAGTTGCAAGCCTCCGCGATAATCACTCAAACAATCTGAAATAATGTTTAAAAAGCAAACAATCGAAAAGGCTAGGTAACCCGGAATCTTGGTCATGAGAGCAATAAGAATGAAGAGGATAGCTTGAAGATAGCCAATGCGGATCAACCAGTTAGCTTTTTTCTTCGTGCGGTCAGCCTTCATCCCGACAAAAATGGTAAAGAGGCTAGGAATAAATACAATGAGATTGGCAATGCCAACTGCTAGGCTCGGTTGCGGCATACTGGCAGCAAAGACCACAAAGACCAGATTGTAGATGGCAGCGCCAAGGGTATTCAAAAAACGAGAAAGACTAAGTAAGGCAAAAATTTTATTACGAGCTAAGAGTTTCATGAGCCTTCCTCCTTCACGTGATCAGTTGCTAGGACTTGTTTGATAGATCGAACGATCTGTTTGAAGAGGTCTAGTTTCTCATCATCAGAGAGAAGAAGTTCCTGATCCTTCAGATAAACGCTGGTATGTGAGAGAAGAAAGCGGAGGAAGTGGTTTTTTAGTTTGGTCATCATGGGAAGAACCTTCTTTCTTTACTTGATAGTCCTATTGTAAACCTAAAAAGCAAGAAAAAATTAATGTTGCATATTTTCAACAAAAACTCACAGAGTAGATCTGTGAGTTTTTAGGATTTATTGATCAGTTCTTGCAGGCCCTGTTTGTAGTAGTTGGCACTGTCCTTACAATCCAGAATAGAGAGAACCTGGATGGCCTGTTCCATCTTTTCAAGACCGATTTCTTTTTCTCCCTTTCGATAGAGAAATTCTCCTTTGGCGTAGAGATAAACCGTCCGAAGGTAGGCTTCGTTCTCAGAGTAAAAGTGGTCGTTAATTAGGTGATCAAAAAAAGATGCATCTTCAAATTCATTTGAACTAATGGCGAGAAAAAAGCCATTAAGGAAAATAGAATTGATGGCAGGACGAGAGGAATCTAGGAGAAGCTTGAAATCCTCCCTTTGGACCAACTCCTCTGTGTATTGTCGATAGAGCTGACTAGAGAAAAGTGGAGAGGTCAGAGAAAACAGGTTTAATTCAAAATTTCCCCAGATTGTGACAGAGAAGAGATAATCATGGAGGAAATCCAGTTCCTCTTGGCTAGCGGTGAGCTCCACCTCAGGATAGAAGCCAAGCATTTGGACTTTGAGAATAATGCTGGCTAAGAGGTCTTCTTTTTTGTGATGTTTCTGATAGGCTAGCTGGTAGCTTTGGTACAAGGCTTGGTCGTGTTCCAAGCTCATGTTTTCATAGTGCTCTTTCAACAATTTGGGAATAAAAGAGTGCTGATCGATTCCAGCTAGATGGGAAAACTCACTGAGGCTGGTTTTGATCTGTTGAAGGGCCTGAAAAAACCGTTGCGTGGTCAGGTCATTTTCCCCTCTTTCAAATCGAGATAGCATGGAGCGTGAAAATTCGCCACCCGTAGCCTCCTCTAAAGAGATGTGGCGACTTTCACGTATTTGCCGAAAAACTGCTCCGATATCTTTCATGAATTCTCCTCTATCTAACATTGCTCAATGCCCTAGCCAGTGACCCTCTTTTGTCCAAGAGATGGTGGGACCTTGTGTACAACACCAATTGGCCTAGTTACTGTATCTTTTTTCATGATTATAACAAATTTTTGAGGAGACTTCTTGGTTGAGGGGCAGCTTCATGATATACTAGTAGTATCTAGAAGATTTGAGGACAAAAGAATGAACCTATTTACACAAGAAATCCGTAAAAATCCTGAAGGACTAGCCTTTGATCAAGAGTTGGATTTGCTCAAAGAATTGCAAAAGCGTAATCCAGAAATTCTTGATTTAAAGAATGTGACGGCGACAGGACGAGTTGCCTATGATACAGGCCTCTATATCTTGGATTATCAGTTGAGCTACACCATCGTTTTGGCATCTAGCCGAAGCATGGAGCCTGTTGAGATAAAAGAAAGCTATCCTGTAACAGAAGTGTTTGCGGAGGATGTACAGTCTGACGCAGATATCGAAGCTCTTGAGGAAGATCTGATCCTTCCAATCGAAGGTGGGAAGATTGACCTGAGTGAAAGCGTAGCGGATAATATCCTGCTCAATATTCCTCTCAAGGTTCTCACTCCAGAAGAAGAGGCTGGACAAGGTTTTATCGAAGGCAATGATTGGAAAATCCTATCCGAAGAAGAATACCAAGCCGCTCAAGCGATTAAGAAAGAAGAAAACAGTCCTTTCGCTGGTCTCCAAGGTTTATTTGAGGAAGAATAGGCTAGGGATGACATATTAAAAATCTCAACATAAATACAGGTCTTTTCTTTGAGGAAAGGCCTTCTTTTGATATACTAGGATTAATAAACAACAGAGGGGAGACCTCTAAAAAAGGAGAAAAAGTATGGATACTTTATTTATTCCAGGTTGGTTGATTACTGTTGTAATCGTAGCCATTCTTGTATTGATCTTGTTGGTCAAAGGGTATGTCAATGCTAAACCCAACGAAGTCGTGGTCATTACCGGTCTTCGGAAGCAACGTCACTTGCGTGGGAAAGCTGGCTTTATGATTCCCTTTGTCGAACAACGCTCTTATCTTGATATTGAGCAATTCTCGACAGATGTTCGGACGTCAGAAGCAGTCCCAACACTGGACTTCATTAACGTCCGTGCTGATGCAGCTGTTAAATTAAAAATTGGTACAACCGATGAAATGATTGCCCGGGCTGCAGAAAACTTCTTGAACTGGAATACGACAGATATTTCCAACTCTGTCCAAGATGTCTTGGAAGGAAACCTGCGGGAAGTGATCGGTCAGATGGAGCTCCGTAAGATGGTCAATGACCGTCAAGAGTTTGCCTCAAAAGTGCAAGATAACGTAGCACCAGACTTGGCTAAAATGGGTCTAGAAGTCATCGCCTTTACGGTTCAATCCTTCTCTGATGAAGGGGGAGTCATCGATAACCTCGGGATTGAAAATGTTGAAACCATTAAGAAAGATGCCTTGATTGCCAAAGCCAAAGCAGAACGCGAACGCAAGGAAGTCGAAGCAGAACAAGATAAATTGGCCAACGACAAACGCGTCGCTGCCGATCTTGAAATCGCGCAAAAACAAAACGAATTAAAACTCAAACAAGCAGCCCTCAAGCAAGAAGCAGATATTGCCCAAGCAAAAGCAGATGCCGCTAAAGGGATTGAGGCAGAAGTGCAACGTCGTGAACAAGAGCGCGTGGCAGCCGAAGCCAATATCATGAAACAGGAAAAAGAAGCGGAAGTCAAAGAGCGCGAAGTTAAGGTTCGTGAGCAAGAATTGGATGCCAACATCCGCAAACAAGCTGAAGCTGAAAAATATGCGCGTCAACAAGCTGCAGAAGCAGAATTGATCGAACGCCAACGCAAGGCGGAAGCAGAACTCTTCGAAACACAAAAAGAAGCCGAAGCTCGAAAAGCTCAAGCCGAAGCTGAGAAATTTGCCCAATTGCAAGAGGCCGAAGCTATTGAGGCTAAAGGTCGTGCCGAGGCTGAAGCCATTCGCTTGAAACTGGAAGCCGAAGCCAAAGGTTTGGACCAAAAGGCCGAAGCGATGAAGAAAATGCAAGAAGCAGCCATTACTGAAATGGTCGTTGACAAGTTGCCTGAAATTGCGCGTGCTGTCGCAGAACCATTAACCAAGGTTGATAAGATCACCATGTACGGGGAAGGCAATGCTTCTAAGATGGTGGGAGATATTATGCAAAGTATCGACCAAGTCTCTCAAGGAGCCGGATTTGATATTCGTCAATTGCTAGCAGGAGCTCTTGGAGTTAATATGACGGTCAACAAACTCAAAGAAGGAGAACAACCGGTCATTGAAGCAGAAGAGTTAGCTTCAAAAGAAGATTAATGTCATTCATCAGAAAGTGTCTGAGGACTGTAACTCAGGCACTTTTTGTTTTTTGCTTCAAAGTAGATAGGGGCTATCTTTTCTACATGAAGGGGCAGGGTATGATTTTCTACTTTCATTTGATGTCAAAAAATGGTAGAATATAGGCAAACTATAAAGAGGAGTGTCACATGACAAAAGCAAACTTTGGTGTTGTTGGTATGGCCGTAATGGGTCGTAACCTTGCCCTTAATATTGAATCTCGTGGATACACAGTTGCTATCTATAACCGTAGTAAAGAAAAAACAGAAGATGTTGTTGCTTGCCATCCTGAAAAGAACTTTGTGCCAAGCTATGATATCGAAAGCTTCGTAAACTCAATCGAAAAACCACGTCGTATCATGCTCATGGTTCAAGCAGGACCTGGTACTGACGCAACCATCCAAGCCCTTCTTCCACATTTGGATAAAGGTGATATCTTGATCGACGGAGGAAACACTTTCTATAAAGATACCATCCGTCGTAACGAAGAGTTGGCGAACTCAGGGATTAACTTTATCGGTACTGGTGTATCTGGTGGGGAAAAAGGTGCCCTTGAAGGTCCTTCAATCATGCCTGGTGGGCAAAAAGAAGCGTATGACTTGGTAGCTGACGTTCTTGAAGAAATCTCTGCAAAAGCGCCTGAAGATGGAAAACCATGTGTGACTTACATCGGTCCTGATGGAGCTGGTCACTACGTGAAAATGGTCCACAACGGGATCGAGTACGGGGATATGCAATTGATCGCAGAAAGCTATGACCTCATGCAACACTTGCTTGGACTTTCTGCAGAAGACATGGCTGAAATCTTCACTGAATGGAACAAGGGTGAATTGGACAGCTACTTGATCGAAATCACTGCGGATATCTTGAAACGCAAAGACGACGAAGGTCAAGATGGACCAATCGTAGACTACATCTTGGACGCTGCAGGAAACAAAGGAACTGGTAAATGGACTAGCCAATCAGCGCTTGACCTTGGTGTGCCATTGTCACTCATCACTGAGTCAGTATTTGCCCGTTACATCTCTGCCTACAAAGAAGAACGTGTACATGCTAGCAAGGTTCTTCCAAAACCAGCTGCATTCAAATTTGAAGGAGACAAGGCTGAGTTGATCGAAAAAATTCGTCAAGCCCTTTACTTCTCAAAAATCATCTCTTACGCACAAGGTTTTGCGCAATTGCGTGTTGCTTCTAAAGAAAACAACTGGAACTTGCCATTTGCGGACATCGCATCTATCTGGCGCGATGGATGTATCATCCGTTCTCGTTTCTTGCAAAAGATCACAGATGCTTACAACCGCGATGCAGATCTTGCTAACCTTCTATTGGATGAGTACTTCTTAGATGTCACTGCTAAGTACCAACAATCAGTTCGTGACATTGTAGCTCTTGCTGTTCAAGCCGGTGTACCTGTACCAACCTTCTCAGCAGCCATCACTTACTTCGATAGCTACCGTTCAGCGGATCTTCCAGCGAACTTGATCCAAGCACAACGTGACTACTTTGGTGCTCACACATACCAACGTAAAGACAAAGAAGGTACCTTCCACTATTCTTGGTACGACGAAAAATAATCTTGCTCTATGGTCAAACGAGTTCTACTAGTAGAAAATGAGAAGCAAATCGCGCGCTTCATTGATTTGGAACTTCAAAAAGAAGGGTATCAAGTTGATGTGGTCGAGGATGGAAAAGCGGGTCTGGCTTTGATTGCTGCGACCAAATATGATCTGATCTTGTTTAATTACGATTTGTCAGATATGTCTGGTGAAACATTCGCAGAGGAAATCAGTCGGATTCGCCCAGCTTCTGTTTTGATTGTTTTGGATAGCCGCGAAAAAATTGCTGAGCACCAAGAGAGTATTCAGCGCTTTGCCGTTTCCTATATGGTTAAACCCTTTATTATCAGCGATTTGGTAGATAAGATCACAGCCATTTTTAGAGGACGTGATTATATTGACCAACATTGTAGCCAGATGAAAATCCCAACATCATACCGCAATTTGCGCATTGATGTGGAACACCATACCGTCTATCGTGGGAAAGACATGATTAGTTTAACCCGCAGAGAGTATGATCTCTTAGCGACTCTGATGGGAAGCAAAGGGGTGGTGACACGAGATCAGTTGTTGGAAAGTGTCTGGAAGTACGAGAGTACAGGTGAGACTAATATTGTGGACGTCTATATCCGTTATCTCCGTGGGAAAATTGATCTACCCGGTCAAAAAAGCTATATTAAGACCGTTCGTGGGATTGGCTATGCCATGCAAGACACATTAGAATAAAATATTCGAACCCTTAGAGGGTTCGAATATTTTTATGACTCAAGGGAAACGTTTGCGTTTGGAAAGGATGGGTTTAAAAAAGGATTTGGCTAAAAAAAGATAAAAAAAGATAAAATTTAGAGAAAAAAATGAATGTAAGGCTTTACAAATTTTTAAAATGTGGTATACTAGAAACAAATTAAGCGCAAACGTTTTCTTAAAAACAAAAGCCTTAAACAATATAAGGAGGTTGAATGATGAATAAAGGATCATTCAAAAGTTTATTTAGCTTTGAATTCTGGCAGAAGTTTGGTAAGGCCTTGATGGTCGTTATCGCTGTCATGCCAGCTGCTGGGTTGATGATTTCAATCGGGAAATCAATCCCTATGATCAACCCGAATTTATCTCCACTTGTTATTACAGGTGGGATTCTCGAACAAATCGGTTGGGGGGTTATCGGTAACCTTCACATCCTCTTTGCACTCGCTATCGGTGGTAGCTGGGCCAAAGAGCGTGCTGGGGGTGCCTTTGCGGCTGGTCTCTCTTTCATCTTGATTAACCGTATTACCGGTGCAGTTTTTGGAGTGACATCTGCAATGTTGGCTGATAAGGATGCTACCGTTCATACGATCTTAGGTGGATCAATTAAAGTTGCAGACTACTTCATTAGTGTCCTTGAAGCACCGGCACTTAATATGGGGGTGTTTGTAGGGATTATCTCAGGTTTTGTTGGAGCAACTGCTTTCAATAAATACTATAACTACCGTAAACTTCCAGAAGCCCTTTCTTTCTTTAACGGGAAGCGCTTTGTCCCATTCGTTGTTATCGTTCGTTCAGCTCTTACAGCCTTGGTTTTGGCAGCCTTGTGGCCAGTGGTTCAATCAGGAATTAATGGATTCGGTGTCTGGATCGCCAACTCACAATCAACAGCTCCAGTATTGGCACCATTCTTGTTTGGTACCTTGGAACGTCTTCTCTTGCCGTTTGGTCTTCACCACATGTTGACCATTCCAATCAACTATACTCAATTAGGTGGTAGCTACCAAGTTCTTACAGGTGCTGCCAAAGGAACAACTGTATTTGGACAAGATCCACTTTGGTTAGCTTGGGTAACAGACCTTGTTAACTTGAAGAAGGCAGATCCTAGCCAATACCAACACTTGCTTCATGCGTACACACCAGCTCGTTTCAAAGTTGGTCAAATGATTGGATCATTTGGTATCTTGATGGGGGTTGTAGTTGCTATCTATCGCAATGTGGACCCAGATAAGAAAGAAAAATACAAAGGGATGCTTTTTGCAACTGCCCTTGCTACATTCTTGACAGGTGTTACAGAACCAATTGAATACATGTTCATGTTCATTGCAACACCATTGTACTTGATCTACGCCTTTGTTCAAGGTGCTGCCTTTGCAATGGCTGACTTGGTTCACCTTCGTGTCCACTCATTCGGTTCAATCGAGTTCTTGACACGTACCCCAATGGCCATCAACGCTGGTTTGGCATTAGATATCTTTAACTTTGTATGGGTAACAGTCCTCTTTGCCTTTATCATGTACTTCATTGCTAACTTCATGATTAAGAAATTCAATTATGCAACTCCAGGACGTAACGGTAACTATGAACAAAATGATGATGCCCCTGCAGGAGATGGTGCAGCAGCAGGTGCTGCTACAAGCTCAGCAAGCTCACAAGTCATTAACATTATCAACCTTCTTGGTGGACGTGCTAACATCGTCGACGTTGACGCATGTATGACTCGTCTTCGTGTAACCGTTAAGGATGCTGAAAAAGTAGGAACAGAAGAACAATGGAAAGCTGAAGGCGCTATGGGTCTTGTCATGAAAGGACAAGGGGTCCAAGCGATCTACGGACCTAAAGCTGACGTATTGAAATCTGATATCCAAGACGTTCTTGATTCAGGTGAAGTTATTCCTGAAACACTTCCTAGCCAAATGACAGCAGTTCAAAAAGCTGAAGCAACCTTTAAAGGGGTAACTGATGAAGTGCATTCCGTTGCAGATGGTGAAGTGATCAACATCGAAGATGTGAAAGATCCTGTATTCTCACAAAAAATGATGGGTGACGGATTTGCGGTTGAGCCTGAAAATGGCCACATCGTTTCACCAGTTGCTGGTAAAGTTACTAGCGTCTTCCCAACCAAACATGCCCTTGGTTTGGTAACAGATAATGGTTTGGAAGTCTTGGTTCACATCGGTCTAGATACTGTTAGTCTTGAAGGAAAACCATTTGAGGTTAAAGTTTCTGAAGGTCAAACAGTGGCTGCTGGAGACCTCTTGGTAGAAGCAGACCTTGATGCGATCCGTGAAGCTGGTCGTGAAACTTCAACAATTGTTGTCTTCACAAATGCAGATGCGATTAAATCCGTTAAGGTCGAACATACTGGTAAATTGGCAGCAAATGCGCCAGTTGCAACAGTAGAATTATAAAAGACATCGGCAAAGAAAATGAGGTTGGGGCAGTGCACCCGGCCTCTTGCCGTTTCTTGATTTGGAGAGAAGGAGAAATCAGGGGATGAAATTTTTAACATTAAATTCCCATAGTTGGATGGAAGAGAATGCTCAGCAAAAATTTGAAACCCTCAAGGAACAAATTTTGGAAGCGCAATATGATGTGATCTGTTTCCAAGAGGTCAATCAAGAAATGGGCTCAGAAGCAGTCGAAACAGATGAGTATTATCAAGCCTTGCCATCATCTGTAGCCATTCACAAAGATCACTTTGTTCGCGTATTGGTAGAAGAGTTAGCTGCTCAAGGACTCCACTATTATTGGACTTGGGCTTATAACCATATTGGCTATGATCACCTCAATGAGGGTGTGGCCGTTCTTTCGCGTCAACCCTTGAAGGCGGATGAGATTTTGGTATCCAATATGGATGATCCAACGGACTACCATACTCGTCGAGTAGCCGTTGCCCATACAAGTGTAGATGGCAAAGAGATTGCTGTTGCCAGCGTCCATCTTTCTTGGTGGGACAAAGGTTTCCAATTTGAGTGGCCACGCATTGAGAACTACTTCAGCCAAGTAGGCAAACCCTTTATTCTAGCTGGTGATTTCAATAATCCTGCCGGTCAAGAAGGGTATGAGACGATTCTATCCAGTTCCCTTAAGCTTCAAGACAGCTTTATCGAAGCTAAAGAAACAAAGGGGACTTATACTGTAGGTCCTGGAATCGATGGCTGGACGGATAATCAAGTTCCATTGCGAATCGATTACGTCTTTGCAAGTCCAGAATGGGACATCCAGCGTCTACATGTCATTTTTGATGATCAAAACAAACCCCATGTCAGTGATCACTATGGCTTAGAAGCCGAATTATCACTTTAATATAAATGGAGAGTCGAAAGGAAAACGATTTTATTCAATCGTCCTTCGACTCTTTTTTATGGATCAATGAGGAGCAAGCATAGGGGATTCTCCTGTTCTTCTGCTTTCTTTACGATTCAATTTATGGTAAAATGAAGTGTTAAAACAGTTTAAGGAGGTAGCAAATGCGTTGTCCAAAATGTGGTGGAAGTAAGTCTAGTGTGGTGGATAGTCGACAAGCTGAAGATGGGAATACCATCCGTCGTCGCAGGGAATGCGAAGAGTGCCATTATCGCTTTACTACCTACGAACGAGTGGAAGAGCGGACTCTAGTGGTCGTCAAAAAGGATGGGACACGCGAGCAATTTTCTCGTGATAAAATCTTTAATGGTATTATCCGCTCAGCTCAAAAACGGCCTGTTTCTAGTGACGAAATCGAAGAAATTGTAAACCGGATCGAGCAAAAGGTTCGCAGCCAAAGTGATAATGAAATCAACAGTGAATATATTGGTTCGTTGGTCATGGATGAGTTAGCAGATCTAGATGAGATCACCTATGTCCGTTTTGCTAGTGTTTACCGGAGTTTCAAGGATGTCGGTGAGTTAGAGACCCTCTTGAAACAAATTACGAAGGGAACCAAGAAGAAAAAGGAAAAATAGATGAAGCCCAATACGCCTTTCGCATTTTTAAAAAATAATCTTCTTCCACCGGCAGGGGCTGCATTGGAGCAGTATTACCTGCCTATTTTGGAGACGGAAACAGTAGCAGTTTATCGTTATCTGCTCGCCTCTTATGATCAGGGTGAAAAACAATATTTACTTGCTCAAATCCTCAATCACTTAAATATAGGATTTCCACAGATGCTACTCGCCTTTGATCGCTTAATTGCTATGGGGTTGATCGATCTCTATGAGGAAGAAGTTGGGATCACCATCCAGTTACATGCTCCTCTTGCCTCAGAACAATTTTTTTCGAATGCTGTTTTCAAACGCTTGCTTGAAAAAAAGATTGGGGAAAAGGCCGTGGAGGATCTGCTCCCAGCACGCTCTTTAGGGACTAGACGGCAAGTTTCCTTCTCGCAAGTCTTTGGACTAGATGCTGGGGAGGTGACTGTTCTTCCAAGTAAGAAACAGCAGTTTGATATGGAGATGTTTAAGCGAATGATGGGGCGTGATGGACTTCGTTTTGTGGATGAAGGAGAAGCAACCCTAGCCCTCTTTGCCATCGCAGAAGAGCAACAATGGACCTGGTATGAAACTTATCTTTTAGCGAAAGAAACAGCTGTAGACCGGATTGTCTCTCCAAAGAGAATGAAGCAAAAGTTGGCTCAGGCGAGCCAAGAGCAACCACGCATGTCCTATAGCCGTCAGGAAGAAACCATTCTGAGGGAAGCTAAGGCAAAATCCAGCCTACAATTTCTAGCAGAGATTAAGAAGGCGCGCAATGCGACCATTACGCAGAGCGAACGCAAGACATTATCCAAGTTAGCTGATCTAGGCTTACTAGACGAGGTGATCAATATTATCTTGTTGTTGACCTTTAACAAGACCCAGTCTGCTAATCTCAATGAAAAGTATGCTTTGAAGGTGGGAAATGATTTTTCTTATCAAGGGGTCAACAGTGCAGAACTAGCGATTTTAAAAGTTCGAGAACGCCAGGAACAAGCTAAAGCTCAAGGAAACAAGGGGACGAGTCCTACATCAGCCAAGGGCAAGAACAGCAATGTTCCCAAGTGGAGCCAACCAAACTATCAAAATCAAACCAGTCAAGCAGAAAAGGTGGATCTTGCTAAAGAGAAACAACGCCTATTAGAAAAACTGAATCAAGGAGGTGAGTAGATGGAAAGTGTAGGTCAAACCATGTCTCACATGAACCGTGCGCGTCAATTTAACTATGAGGATTTGGTCGCACAGATCTTGGCAGACCAAGAAGTGGCTGCCTTTATCAAGGACCAGTCTTTGTCTGAACAAGAAATTCGACGGAGTATTTCAAAATTTAATCAATACATTAGTGAACGCAACCGTTTCTTATTGGGAGATCCGGATTATATTGCCAAAGGTTATAAGCCCATCCTCACCATGAATGAAGGCTATGCGGATGTCGCTTATGAGGAAACGCCAGAGTTAATCGAAGCCCAAAAACGAGCTGCGATCAACCAACGTCTCAACTTGATCAATCTCCCTTCAACCTTGAAAGAAGCGAGTCTAGCCAAGGTGGAACTCGATGATAAGGGGCGATTTGAGGCCTTTGAAGAATTAGCTAATTTTGTGGCCAACTATCCTGAATATCAAAAGGGGATCTACCTCTATGGTGATTTCGGAGTAGGAAAGAGCTACATGATGGCAGCCTTGGCTCATGATTTATCCGAAAAACGCCAGGCCTCTACTACCCTACTTCATTTTCCAAGTTTTGCTATCGATGTTAAAAATGCCATCAGTTCAGGCTTGGTCAAAGAAACCGTCGATCAGGTGAAAAAAGCCGAAATTTTAATTCTCGATGATATAGGTGCGGAACAGATGTCAGCCTGGGTGCGAGATGAAATCTTACAAGTGATTTTGCAGCACCGAATGCAGGAAAATCTCCCAACCTTCTTTACTTCTAACTTTAATTTTGAAGAGTTGGAACGTCATTTTGCAGCTTCGCGTAATGGAGATGAAACCTGGCAGGCCAAACGGGTCATGGAGCGCGTGAAATTTTTAGCCAAGGAAATCCATCTGGAAGGAGTCAATCGCCGATGAATGAAACCATCCGTTTAATGAAATCTCATTTTTCTGTTCGCCGTTTTAAGGAAGAAGCCATCAAAGAAGCTGACCTCAAGGAAATTTTATCAGCTGGGCAGATGGCATCAAGTTGGAAAAACTTTCAGTCTTATTCTGTGATTGTGGTCAAAAGCAAGGAAAAGAAAGAAGCTCTTTACGACTTTCTTCTTCAAGAAGCGATTCGCCAATCAGCCGTCTTTCTCCTCTTTGTTGGGGATTTAAACCGCGCTGGAAAAGCTGTCAAACTTCATGAGCAGGATTTCCATCCTGAAGGGGTGGACAACTTACTGATCACCTCAGTGGATGCGGCTCTAGCAGCTCAAAATACGCTATTGGCAGCTGAAAGTCTCGGCTATGGTGGAGTGATTATCGGCATGTTGCGCTACTGTTCAGAAGAAGTCGCAGAACTCTTCCGTCTGCCAGACTATACCTATCCTGTTTTTGGGATTGCTCTCGGAGTACCTAATCAGCAGCATGCAGTGAAACCACGTTTGCCATTGGAGCAGGTTGCTTTTGAAGAAGAATACCAAGAACAAGACCCATCAGTTGTGACTGCCTATGACAAGGTTCAGGCAGATTATGCTGGAGCGCGTGCAACAGACAGCTGGAGCGAGCGCCTTGCAGCTCAATTTGGTCAACCTGAACAAGAAGAGACCAAAAAACTACTAGAAAAACACAAACTATTATGAAATGAAGAGAGGCGTTCTTGAACCGAGGTCTCGCCTTTCATTAGAAAAGAGGAAATCATGGCCCTACCAACTATTGCGATTGTAGGCCGTCCCAATGTCGGAAAATCTACACTCTTTAACCGGATTGCCGGTGAGCGGATTTCCATCGTTGAGGATGTAGAAGGAGTCACTCGTGACCGCATTTATGCAACAGCTGAGTGGTTGAATCGAAAATTTAGTATCATCGATACGGGGGGAATTGATGACGTAGATGCCCCATTTATGGAGCAAATCAAGCATCAGGCAGAAATTGCCATGGACGAAGCAGATGTGATCGTCTTTGTTGTTTCTGGAAAAGAAGGGATCACGGATGCGGATGAATATGTCACACGTATCTTGTATAAGACCCATAAACCGGTTATTCTTGCAGTCAACAAGGTGGATAACCCAGAGATGCGCAATGATATCTATGACTTTTATGCCTTAGGACTGGGCGAGCCACTACCGGTATCCTCTGTCCACGGGATCGGAACTGGGGATGTTCTCGATGCCATCATCGAAAATCTTCCGAATGACACAGAAGAAGAAAATCCAGATATCATCAAATTTAGCTTGATTGGTCGTCCAAATGTTGGGAAATCAAGCTTGATCAATGCGATCCTTGGAGAAGACCGGGTCATCGCAAGCCCTGTTGCTGGAACCACACGGGATGCTATCGATACCCATTTTACCGATGCAGATGGCCAAGAATTTACCATGATCGATACAGCTGGTATGCGCAAATCTGGTAAAATCTATGAAAACACTGAGAAATATTCTGTCATGCGTGCCATGCGTGCCATCGACCGCTCAGATGTGGTTTTGATGGTTATCAATGCCGAAGAAGGGATTCGGGAGTATGACAAGCGGATCGCTGGCTTTGCTCATGAAGCTGGAAAAGGGATGATCATTGTTGTCAATAAATGGGATACTATTGAAAAAGACAACCATACCATGAAGCAGTGGGAAGATGACATTCGCGATCAATTCCAATACCTTTCTTATGCGCCGATTGTTTTTGTCTCTGCCTTAACCAAACAACGCTTGCACAAGTTGCCAGAGATGATCAAACAGATCAGTGAGAGTCAAAATACACGGATTCCTTCAGCTGTCTTGAACGATGTGATTATGGATGCCATTGCCATTAATCCAACGCCGACCGATAAAGGAAAACGCCTCAAGATCTTCTATGCGACACAAGTGGCAACCAAGCCGCCAACTTTTGTGGTCTTTGTTAACGAAGAAGAACTGATGCACTTCTCATACCTCCGTTTCTTGGAGAACCAAATTCGCAAGGCCTTTGTTTTTGAAGGAACTCCAATCCATTTGATTGCTCGAAAACGGAAGTAGGGAATAAGAGACAAATGGATCAAAGTGGAGAAGGATATTTCAAATGATAAAACGCTCATTCTTCCAACTATGAAAATAACTAAAAGTAGCGCATAAGCGTTGCTTTTTTTAATAAGCTGGTAAAATGAAGTGGAGGATAGTCAGATGCGTAGTATCATGGTCCGGATATTCTTTATTCCTTATGCTTTTTTTAAGGATGAGTAGAGTGAACTCATGAACATCATGAGAGCTTTAGGTTTGTGTACTTATTATTTAAAATCTATCTGTATCTCCTGTTTCTCGGTTCGATCGTAAGCTTGGAGCTCTTGATCCTATTGTTGGGGATTTTATTAAACAATAGGTCGTGTTTTTTGTCTTTTTCTGTGGGCTATCGGGATCTTTCTCCTCTCTATTTACCTATTCTGTCTAATGTTCGCTCAAACAGTTAAAAGAGAAAAATCATGGATAGCTGATTGAGGTAACTCTGTTACGAAATCAGGTGAAAAGCTGGGACAAGACTGTCTCAGTTTTTTTCTAAAAGTAAGTTAAAATCCTTTTAATAGTAAAATTATCTTTTCTAATTTTATCTTAAATATGGTATAATAAAGGGATTAATCTAAGGTGGTAAACATGGCAAAATTAATTCCTGGGAAGGTTCGTTCACAAGGGAGCCTTCTCTATGAAGCTGGGAAAGTTTCCCTTCAGGAAGTAAAAGAAAAATACCTGTATTTTCGGGTGGAAGAAGAAAGCTTGCGGTACAGTTTAGACGACGATGCTGTTTTTTGTAGCTGTGCTTTCTTTCAAAAGAAAAAATTCTGTACGCATCTGGCAGCTGTAGAAGCTTTCTTGAAGAATGATGACAGTGGGAAAGCAGCTCTTGCAAGTCTTGAAGAAGACGCCACGGCGACTGAAGAAACGCAGGAGAAGGTTTCTTTTGGAAGTTTGTTTTTAGACCAGGTCCTTCCAAAAATCGAAAAAAAAGAAACACGCTATGTCTTATCGGCAGTTGGGCAGGAGGATGAATACTCTGGTCAATTCTTGTGGACCCTTCGCATTCGTCGCTTGCCAGACGAGCGTTCTTATGTGATCAGAGATGTGCTAGCTTTTTTGCAGACCCTTCAGAAAGAAGGCCACTTTGCAATTGGCAAAAGTTACTATGAACCTATTTCTTACTTAGAATTTGATGGACCTAGTCAGGATGTGATCAATTTCCTACAAGGCTTGGTCACAGATAGTGGATCAAAAGAGCAAGATTTCTTTCCCAATGCTGGGCGCCATCTTTATTTTCCACCGACTCTATTTGAAGAAGCTGTAGAATTACTAATGAATTTGGATTCCTTCCTCTTGCAATATAGCTTGTATGATTTTTCTGAAGTCTATTTTCAGGATGTCCATGGGGAGGAAGATCTCTTTCATTTTCAGGTGGAAGACCATGGTGATTTTTACGAATTGATCATTACTGAGCCACAAGTGAAGGTTGTCGAGTCTGCTGTTTACCTGTTTCGAAATGGTGTCTTCTATCACCTGACGCCCCAACAGCGGACCTTATGGAAGGCGATCCAAGATCTTCCAATGGATCAGGATCGCAAAAAACGCCTGCATTTTGATCCAACGGACCAAACAAAGCTTTCCTATAGTTTAAAAGAGTTCAAAAAACTGGGACAAATAACAGCCCCGACCAGCTTTTTAATCCACGATTTCACTCCGGAATTTCATTTTGATCTAGCACAGGATCAGACTGTATTACTGGATGTTGTCTTTCAATACCAGGATCGTGTGGTGACCACGCGTGAGGAACTTCTCAATCTTCCTTATTCTAGTGATTTCGATAAGGAGCAAGAAGTCTTTTCAACCATGCTAGCAGCAGGTTTTACGGATGATTTTTCTTCCCAAAGAAGTCCTTTATCAAGTGAGCAAATCTATCCATTCTTTCACCAACAGATCCCGACTTTTGAAGCCTTAGGAGAGGTTACCCTCTCTGATAGCCTTTTAGATCTTTATCAAGTGGAGCGTCCAAAAATTGATGTTAAAACCAATGGCAGTCTACTGGAGATCGGTTTTGACTTTGAAAGTGTGGATCCAGCCGAAGTGGACCAGGTCCTCAAAGCTCTAGTAGGGCAAAAAGACTATTTTGTCAGCCATACAGGGAAAGTTCTTGTCTTTGATGAAGAAACCAAGAAGATCAGTCGAGCCTTAGCAGATCTGCGGGCGAAAATGAGCAAGGGTGGGAAACTACAAGCCCGCCGGATTGCCGCTTATCAGCTATCTGATTTGTTGGCAGATCAAGACAATGTTCATTTTTCAGAAGACTTTCGAAATTTAGCTCATGATTTGACTCATCCAGAAGACTTCCAACTCCCTCAGATGACAATCCAAGCGACCCTAAGGGATTACCAAGAAACAGGGGTTAAATGGTTCTCCATGTTAAATCATTATGGTTTTGGTGGTATTTTAGCGGATGATATGGGGCTTGGGAAAACCCTGCAGACTATTTCCTTCTTGACCAGTGTCGCAAAAAAAGAAACTAAAATCTTGATTCTAGCTCCATCTAGTCTCATCTACAATTGGAAACAAGAATTTTCAAAATTCGCTCCTCAGATGGAAGTGGCAGTCGTCTATGGTCTCAAGCAGCACCGAGATGAACTCATCGCAACCAATCCACAGGTAGTTATCACTAGTTACGCGTCTTTTCGTCAAGATGTGGAGGAATACCAGAAGAATCAGTATGAGTACTTGATTCTAGATGAAGCCCAGGTCATGAAAAATGCCCAAACCAAGATTGCCCAACACTTACGTGGCTTTGAGGTTCCGCATGTGTTTGCCCTATCTGGGACACCGATTGAAAATCATGTGGGTGAACTCTGGTCCATTTTCCAAATTGTCCTTCCAGGGCTCTTCCCAGCTAAAAGAGAATTTCAAAAATTGAGTCCTGAGACCATTGCACGATTTGTCAAACCTTTTGTCATGAGACGGAAAAAAGATGAAGTGCTCCAAGAATTACCGGACTTGATTGAAACAACCTACCACAATGAGTTGGATGAAAGCCAAAAAACGATCTATTTGGCTCAATTAAAACAAATTCAAGATCGGGTTCGAAGCTCTAGCGAGGAAGAACTAAATCGGAGTAAGGTGGAAATTCTCTCGGGTCTCATGCGCCTTCGCCAAATCTGTGATACCCCCGCCCTCTTTATGGAAGACTATCAGGGAGATAGTGGGAAATTAGAGAGCCTTCGAGATCTTTTGGGTCAAATCAAGGATGGCGAACACCGGGTTTTGATCTTCTCTCAATTTAGAGGCATGCTGGATATCCTAGAGCAGGAAATTGACCAGCTTGGCATGACCTCCTTTAAAATCACAGGTTCTACTCCGGCCAAAGATCGTCAAGAAATGACCAATGCCTTTAATGCAGGTGAGCGCCATGCTTTTCTCATTTCTCTGAAGGCTGGAGGGGTAGGATTAAACCTCACTGGTGCCGATACGGTCATCTTAGTCGATTTGTGGTGGAATCCTGCAGTGGAAGACCAGGCTATTGGACGTGCCCATCGAATGGGACAGGAACAAAATGTTGAAGTTTATCGCATGATTACTCGTGGTACGATTGAAGAGAAAATCCAAGAACTGCAAGCTTCCAAAAGACACTTGGTCTCAACGATTTTAGATGGAACGGAAACACGATCTAGTTTATCGGTTGAGGAAATTCGTGAGATTCTTGGAATTCAGTCAGAATAGCTTGAAAAATTCTGTGAATAGTTTATAATTAATGGAGTGTCGAAAGGAAGAAAGCATGACAGAAAAATATTTTCCTCAAGTAGGGGATAATGAGTTGATGTTAACAGAGATGCCCCATATGAACCTGTATGATGAAACAGATTTGATTAGTAACATTACAGGCGACTATGTGGATAAAAATTATTTGGAATGGCAACCGATTGCTGAAAATACCAAACCTAAGCATCCTTACCATCAACCACTAGAAGAGCCTCTACCGAAAAGACGGCCAGTAAGAAAACCTGATTTTAAAGAGCCGATTGATAAAAAAAGCCCTGCCAATCGTTATGCAGAGGAAGCGAGAGAGCGTGCACGTGAAGATCTGAAAAAGAAACGCACAGCCCCCTATCTGACAACGGATCCAGCAGCTACTACAAGTAAGCGGAAAAAACCGTTTATTTCAGAACGGAAACCTGGTCAGCCAACGGCTCCCTTCCAAAAGGAAAATCCGGGTGAATTATTGAAATATAGCAAACGATTGCGACAAGATCAGTTGATCCTTGCAGAGTTCGAATCTGCAGGAGAACCAGAAGTGGCAGAACCTACTGAGAAGAAAAACAATTATGATTTCTTAAAGACTAGCCAAATATACAATAAAGATCAGCACAAGTTGAAACCACAGCCGATCAAACAAGAATTGGATTTAACCCATCTAGATCAAGAATAAGGAGAAAACATGTCTAATACATACCATTTTATTGGAATTAAAGGAGCAGGGATGAGTGCTTTAGCTCTCATGCTTCACCAAATGGGACATACGGTTCAAGGGTCAGATGTTGAGAAGTATTACTTTACGCAACGTGGCTTGGAACAAGCAGGAATTCAAATTTATCCATTTGATGTGAAAAATTTGGAAGGCGACAAGATCCTCATTGCCGGGAATGCTTTCCGTCCAGATAACAATGTGGAAATCGCTTATGCAGATGAGCATGGTTTAACCTATAAACGCTACCATGAATTCCTTGGTGAATTTATGCGTGACTTCGTCAGCATGGGAGTTGCCGGAGCACACGGGAAAACCTCAACAACAGGGATGCTTTCGCATGTCTTATCAAATATCACTGATACCAGTTATTTGATTGGTGACGGGACAGGTCGTGGCTCTGCAGCAGCCAAATACTTTGTCTTTGAATCAGATGAGTATGAACGCCACTTTATGCCTTACCATCCTGAATACAGCATCATCACCAATATTGACTTCGACCATCCAGACTATTTCACGAGCTTGGAAGATGTCTTTAATGCCTTTAACGATTATGCCAAACAAATCAGTAAAGGCCTCTTCATCTACGGAGAAGACAAAGAATTGCGTCGGATTACCTCATCAGCGCCAATTTATTACTATGGTTTTGATAAGGAGACGGACGATTTTGTGGCAAGCAACTTGCTTCGCTCAACGACAGGTTCAACCTTCAACGTTCATTTCCGTGGAGAAGATTTGGGGCAATTCCATATCCCAACATTTGGTCGTCACAACATCATGAATGCTACAGCAGTCATTGGTTTGCTTTACATTGCAGGATTTGATTTAGATTTAGTCCGCGAGCATTTGAAGACCTTCGCTGGCGTGAAACGTCGCTTCACTGAAAAAGTAGTCAATGGAACAGTGATTATCGATGACTTTGCGCACCATCCAACGGAAATTATTGCAACCCTGGATGCGGCCCGTCAAAAATACCCAAGTAAAGAGATTGTGGCCATTTTCCAACCACATACCTTTACACGGACCATTGCCTTGTTAGATGAATTTGCAGAAGCCTTGAATCAAGCAGATGCTGTTTACTTGGCACAGATCTATGGCTCTGCGCGTGAAGTCGATCACGGCGATGTGAAAGTTGAAGATTTGGAAGCAAAAATTGTCAAACGCTCAGCGATTATTACAGCTGAGAATGTTTCTCCTCTTCTTGACCATGATAATGCAGTCTATGTCTTTATGGGAGCAGGAGATATTCAAACCTATGAATACTCATTTGAGCGTTTATTATCTAGTTTGACACATAGTGTACAATAAGAGATGATTGAGTCTGGAATCTTTTGGTTCCAGACTCAAATTTATCTGTCCACTGAAGGAGTATGAGATGAGGAAAGCAGGATGATGATTCGATCAATCACCCCAGCTGATCAAGAACAGCTGCTGTTACTAGAAGAAGAACTTCATGGCAATGAAGGAAAGGAGCACAGGGCCACTCTTGAGGAAGCGCTAGGTTCGAAGGAAGCCATTTCTTTGCTTGCAGAGCAGGCGGGGGATGCTGTGGCTTACTTGTTGGCGACAGAAGACCAGCCTTTAAAAAGAGACCTAATTGTATTGCGACTAGCAGTGAGACCAGCCTTTCAAGGTCAAGGCTATGGTTCTATTTTAATCGCTGCTTTAAAGGATCTAGCTGTTCAAAAGGAAAAGGAAGCCATTTGGATCGATTGCCCAGAAGACTTACTATCTTATTTTTCCCAGCAAGGATTTCGAGATGAAGCTGAGTCTGATCGAGGTGTCCATATGGTTTGGGAACGATAGAAGGAGTAAATGATGAAAGAAAAGATTCACATTAGACAGGCAGAGCTGCAGGATTTGGATGCCATCGAGCGCATTGAGCTTGAGAATTTCTCAGAAGAAGAAGCGATTGCGCGTGAGATTTTAAAAGATCACATTGAAAAGATTCAAACGACATTTCTTGTAGCAGAGTGCCAAGGTCAGATTTTAGGCTATTTAGAAGGACCTGTTAGACCGGAGCGCTATTTGATCGATTCCTCTTTTTCAGAGGTTGAAGATCTAAGCCAGTTAGAAAAGAGCTTTATTTCCATTACGAGTCTATCCATTGATAAAGAAGCCCAAGGGCTAGGGGTTGGAACCCTCTTGCTTGAGGCAATGAAAGAGATTGCGGTGAAAGATAATCGCCAAGGGATCAATTTGACCTGTCATGATTATTTGATTCCTTATTACGAAAAGCAAGGATTTACCAATGAAGGCCGGTCAGAATCCCAATATGCGGGTGAAGTTTGGTACAATCTGGTCTGGGAAAATGAAAACCTTGATTAAATAGGTATTTTGAAGAAGAAGGGCGATTTGTATTGCTTTTCTAAATCTTTTAAGATATAATATTAAGGATTATGATGAGGGAGGTCAATTATTTGACTGATAAATCACAAGACAGTGAGAAGTTATTAAGCTTCAAAGAGCAGATCCTCAGAGACTTAGAAGAGGCCAATGAGCAACTTCTAAAGATC
This sequence comes from Streptococcus sp. 210928-DFI.4.42, assembly GCF_020554365.1. NCBI lineage: Bacteria > Bacillati > Bacillota > Bacilli > Lactobacillales > Streptococcaceae > Streptococcus > Streptococcus sp. 210928-DFI.4.42. The sequence continues at coordinate 13,230 of NZ_JAJCHF010000017.1, read as the reverse complement.
GAAAAAGAGTATGATCTACCTGATCGAAGCATTGAAACCCCTTCTTCACTGAAAGAGGAGGAAGAAGCAACACCACCTCCAAAAGTAGAAGAATCTGCGTCGGCTCCCAAAGAAGAACCAGTGGAGCCGGTAAAGGCGACTCCTGCTGTGGAAGAAAAGAGTGAGCTTACAAAGCCTGCTCCAAAAGAACCAAGTCAGGAACCGGTAGAGGAAAGCTTATCGCGCTCTTCTCGTAACCAGCGCCAACAAAAACAAAAGAAACAAAATAAAATCGCTAAACGAATTGTGCGGACAGTGGTCAGCCTTTTGCTGATTGTGATCGTGGCTACAGGGATCTTTGCTGTGACCTATATCCATTCAGCTGTCAAGCCGATGGATAAAAATGCAACAGAATTCGTAACGGTTGAGATTCCAGCTGGTTCAAGTAATCGTGAGATTGGCGCGATCCTTGAGAAAAAAGGACTCGTGAAAAATGGTCAGTTCTTTAACTACTATACCAAGTTCAAGAACTATAGCAATTTCAAATCTGGTTATTTCAATTTGCAAAAGAGCATGGATCTAGAAACCATCATCCAAAAACTGCAGGAAGAGGGAACCAAAACTCCTCAAGCTCCAGTTCTTGGGAAGGTGACGATTCCAGAAGGCTATACGATCGATCAGATTGCGACGGCTATCACCACCGATGTCTCCACTAAGAAGGCAGGCAAGACTCCATTTAAGAAAGAAGATTTCTTGAAGTCTGTCCAAGACGATGCCTTTATTGAGAAGATGGTGGCCAAATATCCTAAGCTCTTGGCGAATCTGCCAAGTAAGGATTCTGGTGTTCGCTACCGTTTAGAAGGTTATCTCTTCCCAGCAACTTATAACTATGGGAAAGATACCACAGTGAAAGAGATGATCGATCAGATGCTTGCGGCAATGGATCAAAACTTAAGCCCATACTATGAAACACTTGAGAGCAAGAACATCAATGTAAACGAAGTATTGACTCTTGCTTCCTTGGTTGAAAAAGAAGGGGCGACGGATCAGGACCGCAAAGATATCGCGAGTGTCTTCTATAACCGTTTGAACCAAGATATGCCTTTGCAAAGTAATATTGCAATTCTTTATGCCGAAGGGAAACTTGGTCAAAAGACGACCTTAAAAGAAGATGCAACGATCGATACAGAGCTGGATTCACCTTATAATATTTATAAGAATACCGGCTTGATGCCTGGCCCAGTGGATAACCCTGGAGTATCAGCGATCGAAGCGGCGGTGAACCCAAGTAAGACCGATTACTTGTATTTTGTCGCAAATGTCGAAAATGGTGAAGTTTTCTTCGCTAAGACATACGAAGAACACAATAAAAATGTTGAAGAACACGTCAATAGTAAATTGACACAAGCAAGTTCAAACTAGAAAAAGCATGTGGCGCGTCCACAGCTTTTTCATTCAAATAATAGAAAGAGAAGAATAATGGCAGAAAAAACATACCCAATGACCCTAGCAGAAAAAGAAAAATTGGAACAAGAATTAGAAGAATTGAAATTGGTCCGTCGACCTGAAGTGGTGGAACGGATTAAGATCGCTCGTTCATATGGTGACCTCTCAGAAAACTCTGAGTATGAAGCGGCAAAAGATGAACAAGCTTTTGTTGAAGGTCAAATCTCTAGCTTGGAAACAAAAATCCGTTATGCAGAAATCGTCGATAGTGACGCTGTTGCAGTAGACGAAGTTGCGATCGGAAAAACCGTTACAGTTCAAGAAGTTGGCGAAACAGATGAAGAAGTATACAGCATCGTTGGTTCAGCAGGGGCAGATGCCTTTGCAGGAAAGATCTCTAACGAAAGCCCAATCGGTCATGCTTTGATTGGTAAGAAGACAGGTGACGTTGTCACGGTTGAGACACCAGCTGGAAACTACCAAGTGAAAATTTTGAACGTAGAAAAAACAGCGTAAATATAAAAAGCAGGCTCTCCAAGAGGGCCTGTTTCAGATTAAAGACAAAGTTCTCTTAGAAACTTTCCTTAAGTGAGTATGGACGTCAGCGAACTTCTACGAAGTTCCATGACTTAGTTTTGAACCTAAGGTTTCAAAACTCCCCTAGTGCCTGAAATAATTATGTTTCAGGCACTTTTCTCACGGCGGAAAGTTTCAGTATCTGCTGTATGAACCTAATAGTTTATATTATTTTATTTTTTAACATTACTTAGACAGAAACGGTCTTAAAGCAGGCTCTCCAATAGGGCCTGCTATTTTGTGCTCTTAATCCCCTTGTGAGGGTGAAAATTTTTCGTTGACTGACTGAATGGTATCAAAAAAGCACTTGAACTAAAAGGTTCAAGTGCTGCTCTATTTTCGCTAGAATTTAGTAGTTTGTACTACTTTCTATTGCGTTGTTTTCCTGCATTGCGGTTGTTTTTTGGTTTGTGCTGAATTTGTGTGGTCGCAGTTGGTGTGACATCTTTTTTCACGCGGTGACTAGTCGCTTTAGGAGGATTGTTTTTGTATTCCTCAGCGACTCGTTTGCGAAGATTTGGACGAATCAAGTAGTTGATGACAAATTGTTGGATAATTTGGATCACCCCACCGACTACCCAGTAAAGAGTCACTCCGGCTGAGGAGATCAATGAGAAGACACCGATCATAATCGGACTCATCAGTGATGCTTTGCGCATGCTTTCCTTTTGGGTTTCATCTTCAATTCCATGAAGAGAAAGCATACTTTGGATATAGTAAAGAACTGCTACGATCGCTGTCAAGAGCAAGCTTGGTTTGCCGAGAGCAATGCCAAGGAAGCTACTATCTGCTACCCCTTTGGTGTGCTGAGCTGCAAAGAAGAGAGCTGAGAAGAATGGCATTTGGATCAAGAGTGGCAAACACCCAACTCCACCAAACATGCTAACTCCATTTTCACGTTGAGCAGCCATTAATTCCTGTTGCGCCAATAGCTTTTCTTCTTGTGTGCTAGCGTTCTTCATGCGCTCTTGGATTGGCCCAAGGATAGGTTTTAAGTAGTTCATCTTTTCAGATTGGTAGGTTGCCTTCCATGATTGGTACAAACCAAGTGGCAAGATGATCAACCGAACGATCAAGGTGACGATAATAATCCCGATCCCAAAGCCCAAGCCAAGGTCGTTGGCAAAGAATTTGATGGCTTCGCCCATTGGACGGCCAAGAAGATTCCAGATCAATCCAGTCGGATTTCCAGTTTTCCGATCGACACTCACGCATCCTGATAAGAAGACAAGCGAAGCTAGTCCCATCGATGCAAGTAATGCAAGTTTATTTTTTTTCACAAATAGTTCCTTCTTTTTTAAAATGTTACCTTTCTATTCTACTGTTTTTTTTTAAAATACACAATAGTTCTCTAGTCTTAATTTGCAATTTTAAAGTCTGTATAGTTTTCAAAGTTTGCGAGCGTAACATCTAAATAAGTTACATGTGCAAAAGGTGTAGGACCTTTGCGAATTTCTTGAATGAATTTGGCCATTTGGCTACTAGACTCTGCCTGGGCCAGAATGCCAACCGTTCCGTCGTCATTATTCCAGACACGGCCAGTAATCCCACCGATCTCTAAAGCAAGACTGTAGACTCCCCAGCGAAAGCCAACCCCTTGAACCCGTCCTTGGGCAATCATTTTTACCTTTTGCATGTGCGACCTCCTTGACTCGAAGAAATCTATCTGAGGTATGATTTCTTCTTTTTCTTTGTGCTATAATAGTTCTATGAATATTATAACGTCTAAATCCAATAATGTAATCAAAAATGCAAAAAAATTACATCAAAAAAAATACCGGACAGATTCTTATCTCATTGAAGGCTGGCATCTGTTTGAAGAGGCAGTAGAAAATCATGCGAAGATTCGGCAGGTCTTTGTTTTAGAAGCCTATTTAGACCGGGTAGAGGACATCCAAAAAGTCACTATCGTGACTCCGGAGATCTTAAGCCTCTTGGCAGATTCGAAGACTCCTCAAGGGATTGTCGCAGAGATTCTTCTAGAGCAGCCAGAGCTTCCGGATCAGCTACAAGGGCGATTCCTCTATTTGGAGGATGTACAGGATCCTGGCAATGTAGGGACGATGATTCGAACAGCAGATGCAGCAGGTTTTGATGGCGTCATGCTTTCGAAAGCCTCCGCTGATCTATACAGTCTCAAGACCCTTCGATCCATGCAGGGCAGTCATTTCCATATTCCTATCTGGAAACTGGATCGAGAAGAACTATTGGAGCGAGCTGCGCACTCTCATCTAGCAGTTCTCGCAACGACGCTTTCAGAAGCTTCCATTGACTACCGTCAGCTTTCTCAGACCGATCAGTTTATCCTGGTTATGGGGAATGAAGGAAATGGCATCAGCCAGGAAATGGCGGCGCAAGCAGACCAGCTGGTTCATATTCCCATGCCAGGTCGGGCAGAGAGTTTAAATGTTGCAGTGGCAGCAGGAATTTTGATGTTTTCTTTAAGGAAATTTTGAGAAAAAGAAGTATACTTAACCTGTAAGAAGAAGTTGATGGAGATCTTATTGGGAGAGCTTATCAACGAAAGGTGGTTATCTTATGCAATATCATCGTGACAAAGAATACATGACCTATGTAGGCCATCTGATCCAGCATCCTAAGGTTCAAAAATTAGCCGACATTCCCCACCATATTCATTCCAATCGTTTGGAGCATTCCATTCATGTGAGCTATACCAGTTATAAACTGGCTAAAAAATTTGGTTGGGATGCCAAAAGTACGGCTCGGGGTGGCCTCTTGCATGACCTCTTTTACTATGATTGGCGCGAGACCAAGTTTACGAAAAGTCACGCCTGGATCCATCCCCGCATTGCCGTGAGAAATGCACGAAAGATCACAGATCTCAATGCCAAGGAAGAAGACATCATTATTAAACACATGTGGGGAGCTACCCTTGCTCCGCCTCGCTACAAAGAATCCTTCGTAGTGACCATGGTGGATAAATACTGGGCTGTTAAAGAAGCTTCAGAACCATGGCGTAAAAAGATGGCTAAAAGGAGATTTTTTCATCGAAAAATGTTAAAATCGTAGTAAACAAATTTGAAAGGAACTTGTTAATATGTATAATGATTCAGTAATCCAAGAACAAAGTGGATTGAATGCTTTTTATAACAAAATCTACTCATTAGTTGGGATCGGTGTGGGGATTTCAGCCCTTGTGTCTGGCCTGATGATGACAGTCTTTCAAGACTTCTTCGTACAAATCTTGACAACCGCACCAATGGTTTACTACGCAGCAGTGGTTGTAGAATTGATCTTGGTCTTTGTTGCAAGTGGGAAGGCTGTTAAAAATAGCCCGTCTGCTCTTCCGATCTTCTTGATCTACTCAGCTTTGAATGGCTTTACCTTGAGCTTTATCATTGCTCGCTACATGCAAGCAACTGTCTATAAGGCTTTCTTGGTCAGTGCCTTGATGTTTATTGTCATGGGAGCTATCGGACGCGTCGTGAAAAAGGACCTGTCTGGAATGGGACGTGCCTTGATGGGAGTCTTGATCGGTGTGATCATTGCTTCTGTTGTGAACATGTTCTTGAGAAGTTCTGGAATGGACTATATCTTGAGTATTATCTCTGTCTTCCTCTTTGCAGGTTTGACAGCTTGGGATAACCAAAAGATTCGCTATGTCTATGATCAAACAAATGGTCAACCTGCTACAGGTTGGGCAGTAGCAATGGCTTTGGAACTTTATCTTGACTTTATCAACCTCTTTATCAGCCTTCTTCGTATCTTCGGAAGAAACGACTAATCAAAGAGAGATTGAGCTGGGGCAGTTGCCTCGGCTTTTTTTGTCTTCCGACTTGTGCTATACTAATAGTGACTAAAGAATAGAAATGAGCGCTTATGAAAACACCTTTTGTAACCTGTGAACAATTAGAAAGCCTGACCCAAGAATTCCCTACCCCTTTCCATCTCTATGATGAAGCAGGAATTCGTGAAACGGCTCGTGCTCTCCATCAAGCTTTTGCTTGGAATGAAGGATTTAAGGAATACTTTGCCATCAAGGCAACTCCTAACCCATCGATCCTAAAAATTTTGCAAGAAGAGGGCTGTGGTGTCGACACTGCCAGCTATGTCGAATTGTTAATGGCGGATAAACTGGGCTTTAGTGGAAAAGAGATCATGTTTTCTTCTAACAATACGCCAGCAGATGAATTTGTCTATGCTAGAGAATTAGGGGCAACGATCAATCTGGACGCCTATGAAGACATTGCTTTCTTGAAGTCTGTGACTAGCATTCCCAAGGTCATTTCTTGCCGCTATAATCCTGGTGGAGTTTTTGAACTGGGAACCGATATTATGGACAATCCTGAAGAAGCCAAGTTTGGAATGACCAAGGAGCAATTGATCCAAGCCTTTATCGAGTTGAAAGAACTAGGTGTGGAAGAGTTTGGCATTCACGCTTTATTAGCTTCTAATACTGTATCCAACGACTACTATCCAGAGCTAGCGCGTCAACTTTTTGAATTAGCAGTAGAAGTCGTCGAGAAAACAGGTGTCCACTTGGGCTTCATCAACCTCTCTGGTGGAGTTGGGGTCAATTACAAGCCAGAACAAGAACCAAATGATATTGCCATTATTGGGGAGGGCGTGCATCGCGTTTTTGATGCGATTCTTAAACCAGCAGGACTTGGTCATGTGAAAATCTATACCGAGCTTGGTCGCTTTATGCTGGCTTCACACGGCCTCTTGGTAACCAGAGTGACGCATAAAAAGAAAACCTACCGGACCTATGTGGGTGTCGATGCTTCAGCTGTGAATCTTCTTAGACCGGCTATGTACGGTGCTTATCACCATATTACCAATATGGATCGTTCAGATGAACCAACTGAAGTGGTCGATGTCGTGGGAAGTCTCTGTGAAAACAACGATAAATTTGCCAAACAACGAGAACTACCCGTGACGGAGATTGGAGATTTACTCGTGATCCATGACACTGGAGCCCATGGATTTTCAATGGGCTATCAGTACAATGCCAAGTTGCGTTCGGCAGAAGTTTTGCTTCAAGAAGATGGGCAGGCCCGTTTGATTCGTCGAGCAGAAAAACCAGAAGATTATCTTGCGACACTCTACGGCTTTGACATTGAAAAATAAGCGATTGTCTGATATAATGATAGTTATGTAAAAATAATGGATCGGAGAAAATTGTATGAATCTCTTTTTAGGAATTTTGTTGATTATTTTAGCTTTCTTTGGTGGGATGGTTGCAGGAATGTTCTTGCTTCGTCGTCAATTTGAAAAAGAATTTGCATCAAACCCACGTTTGAATATTGAAGCAGTCCGTACGCTTTTAGGTGCGAGTGGCCAACGTCCAAGCGAAGCAAAAGTTCAACAAGTCTATCGCCAAATTGTGAACCAACAAAAATCAGCAATGGCGAAAAACAAGAAAAAATAAGAGTGGGGCAATCTCACGATAATAAATGAGAGGGGCTTGGAGGAATTTCTTAGTCCCTCCTTTTGGAAGGAAGAGATATGGATAACCGACCGATTGGTTTTTTAGATTCTGGAGTAGGGGGCCTAACTGTTGTCCGCGAATTGCTCCGTCAGCTTCCTCACGAAGATGTCGTCTATATTGGAGATTCAGCGCGTGCACCTTATGGTCCTAGACCAGCAGACCAAATTCGCGAGTATACTTGGCAGATGGTGAACTTCCTTCTGACCAAAAATGTCAAGATGATTGTCTTAGCCTGTAATACAGCGACGGCAGTTGTTTGGGAAGAAGTCAAGGAGAAACTTGATATTCCTGTTTTAGGAGTGATTTTGCCCGGAGCTTCTGCAGCCATTAAATCGACGACCCATCAAAAAATTGGGGTCATTGGGACACCGATGACGGTTTCTTCTGGAATTTATAAAGAGAAGATTCAAAGTCTAGCACCAGACATGGAAGTCAGCAGTTTAGCTTGTCCCAAGTTTGTTCCTTTAGTGGAATCAAACGAGTTGGCATCCAGTGTGACCAAAAAGGTGGTTTACGAAACCCTAAAACCACTAGTTGGAAAGGTTGATACCTTAGTCTTGGGATGCACCCATTATCCCCTTTTAAAACCGATCATTCAAAATGTTATGGGACCGGATGTCAAATTGATTGATAGTGGGGCAGAGTGTGTTCGGGATATCTCCGTTTTATTAAACTATTTTGAGCTCAATAAGAGTCGCGAACTCTTAGAGCAGACCCACCGCTTTTATACAACTGCAAATGCCAATAGCTTTGCAGCGATTGCCGAAAAATGGCTAGAACGTTCAGTGAATGTGGAGCATGTAAATTTATGAGTGACAAACTATTTGAATACAAAGATCCCCAAGATTGGTATATTGCCCAATGGGGAGAAGATGCAGACTACAACCAATTTAGTCAAGTGCCTGCGGAAGCTTCCACTCTGTTAGATCAGCTGGAACTTCTCTTTGCCAAGGATCCTGAAGGATTCCCTCTCAATCTATCGGTGATGCGCTATGGTTCAGCCTTTCGTTTTCTGACCTTTTTGACCGAAATCTTGAATGAAGTCAAGGGAAGAGCTTTTGAAATAGTACAGCGTCAAGGAGCCTTGCTCTTGGTTGAAAAAGGGAAATTGCTCTATTTGCATTTGCCAAGTGATGGGGTGGATTTGGAAGCCTTCTTGGGTCAAGACAAGGTCAAAGATACGATTCTTATTGCGACTCGAAATGAGGGAAAAACCAAAGAATTCCGTAATATGTTTGAAAAGCTGGGCTTTGAAGTGGAAAATCTCAATCAATACCCAGAGCTTCCAGAAGTCGAAGAGACAGGTCTGACCTTTGAAGAGAATGCCCGCCTAAAAGCTGAAACGATTGCAGAGCTAACTGGGAAAACAGTCTTAGCAGATGATTCAGGTTTGAAGGTAGATATCTTGGGAGGCTTACCAGGAGTTTGGTCAGCTCGCTTTGCGGGAGTTGGTGCGACAGATGCGGAAAACAATGCGAAATTGTTGCACGAATTGGCCATGGTTTTTGACTTGAAAGATCGTTCAGCTCAGTTCCATACGACCTTGGTGGTTGCAAGACCAGGCAAGGAAAGCCTAGTGGTGGAGGCAGATTGGCCAGGGTATATTAATTTTGAGCCCAAAGGGGAACACGGCTTTGGCTATGACCCTCTCTTCTTAGTTGGGGAAACGGGCCGTGCTGCTGCTGAATTAACGCTAGAAGAAAAAAATACACAATCACATCGTGCTTTAGCTGTTAAAAAGTTATTGGAGGTATTTCCATCATGGCAAAGCAAACAATCATCGTTATGAGTGACTCACATGGAGACCGCTCCATTGTTGAAGCTATTAAAGAAAAATACCTAGGCCAGGTCGATGGGATCTTTCACAATGGGGATTCTGAACTAAAAAGTGATGATCCTGTCTGGAAAGGGATCCACGTTGTCCAAGGAAATATGGATTTTTATGATGGCTATCCGGAACGCTTGGTGACCCAACTAGGGCCAACACGGATCATCCAGACCCACGGACATCTTTTCCAGATCAATTTTAGTTTTCAAAAATTGGATTTGTGGGCCCAAGAGGAGGAAGCAGATATCTGTCTATACGGCCACCTTCATATCCCAGATGCTTGGAAGGAAGGAAGAACCCTCTTTGTGAATCCTGGATCCGTTAGCCAACCTCGTGGTCTGATTCGCGAGTGTTTGTATGCCAAGATAGAGATTACCGATTCGAACTTCAAGGTAGAGTATTATACGCGAGATCATGAATTGTACCCTGAATTGACAAAGGAGTTTAGCAGATGATAGCAAAGGAATTTGAACGTTTCTTGCTGGCGCAGGAAGAGACGTTCTTAACTCCTGCCAAAAATTTAGCGGTCTTGATTGATACCCACAATGTAGACCATGCGGTCTTGCTGTTGAGCCAGATTAGCTATAGTCGCATCCCGGTAGTGACGGATGAACGCAAGTTTGTGGGGACGATCTCCCTAACGGATATTCTATCTTATCAATTGAAACACGAGATTCCTGAGGAGACTTTTGCTTCGATGGATATCGTAGACGTTGCAAAGAAGGAGGTCGGGGTCATCGGCTTAGACTTCAATTTGACAGAAGTCCTTCACAAGTTGGTGGATGACTCCTTCTTATCAGTGGTGGATGAAGAAGGTTATTTCCAAGGGATTATTACTCGGAAATCTATCCTCAAAGCCATCAATTCGCTGATGCATAATTTTTCAAATGAATACGAGATGATTCCAAAATGAAAGAATTTATTGCAAGTTTTATTGATCAAAAAGAACTAAGTGAAAATTCTCAGTCAGCCTATTTCTATGATTTGGACCAATTTATTGAATCAATTCATGGAAAAGTGACGCCGACGAATTTGAGAATTTACCAAGCTTCGATTAAAGATTTTAAACCGGCGGTTCAAAAACGAAAATTATCCGCTGTTAACCAATTTTTATATTATTTGTATCAAGAACGCTTTATTTCTGAATACCATCGTTTGGTCTTGCCTAAAATTCAACCGGCCAAGATCCATGATCGTGAATTGTTGGATCTGACCCATTTTTGGGAAGAATCAACTAACCCACAGGGACGCTTGATGGCCTTATTGATTCTGGAGATGGGCTTATTGCCAAGTGAGATCCTCCAAGTCAAGGTCGAAGATATTCAGCTGGACTTTCATGTCATTCGAGTGGGCAAAGATGGCCAAAAACGGGTTTTAAAAGTTCCAGAGCCTTTACTGGATGAGTTGCAACTCTTCCTCGATGGTGTCTATCTCTTTGATAATAAAGGAAAATCTTACTCCCGTCAGTGGGGATTCCGACAGTTAGAAGCCTTCTTGATCGAAAAAGGCAACCAAGACCTTTCGGCCCAATCAATTCGTGAGCAGTATATTTTGAAACAACGTGAACTCGGTGTGGATCTCTTTAGTATTGCGCGTGAATTGGGCCTAAAAACCATGGTGACATTAGAAAAATATAAATAATGGATATTAAAATAAAAGATTTTGAAGGGCCTTTGGACCTCTTGCTCCACTTGGTCTCTAAATACCAGATGGATATCTATGAGGTCCCCTTGATTGAGGTGATTGAACAGTACCTGGCTTATCTGGCGACTCTCCAGGCTATGAAACTAGAGGTAGCAGGGGAATACATGCTGATGGCTAGTCAACTAACCCTGATCAAGAGTCGTAGACTTCTTCCTAAGGTCGCAGAGGAGATGGATGAAGCAGAGGATCTAGAGCAGGACCTCCTTTCTCAATTGGAAGAGTACCGTACTTACAAGCAATTAGGAGAGTTGATGGCCTCGCAGCACGAGGAGCGCGCCCTCTATTATTCGAAACCAAAGATGGAATTGGTCTATGACGATACCGAATTACTTCATGATCGCACCACGGTGGATCTCTTCTTGGCTTTCTCAAAACTATTGACGAAGAAAAAAGAAGAATTCCGCCAGAACCATACAACCATTGTCAAGGATGAATACAAGATTGAGGATCTGATGGACCAGCTGCGTCACCGATTCCACGATCGCTCACAAGTTCTCTTACAGGACTTGTTTCTAGAAGCAGCGGATCTCCAAGAGGTCATTACCCTATTTCTTGCAACCCTTGAATTGATCAAGATCCAAGAGGTCACAGTGGTACAGGATACGGCTTTCGGAGAAATTTACTTAAATAGGATTGAACATGAGCAAATTAGCTGAAATTGAAGCACTCTTATTTGTAGCGGGTGAAGAGGGAATTACTGCCAGACAAATCGCAGATCTTCTCTCTTTACCCCCAACAGGTGTGGTGCAAAGTTTAGAAAAATTGGCCCAAAAATACCAGGAGGATACAGGTACGAGTCTGTGTTTGATGGAGACAGCTTCCCGTTATAAATTGGTGACAAAGGCAGACTACGCTTCGGTTTTACGAGACTATTCTAGAACGCCTATGAACCAAAGTTTGTCTCGGGCTGCCCTTGAAACCTTGTCAATTATTGCTTATAAGCAACCGATCACCCGCGTGGAGGTCGATGATATTCGAGGTGTCAATTCCAGTGGTGCTATTACCAAACTACTGTCATTTGATCTGATCCGCGAAGACGGAAAAAAAGAAGTCCTCGGGCGTCCTAATTTGTATGTCACGACGGAGTATTTTTTGGATTATATGGGGATCAATCATTTGGAGGAATTGCCAAAGGTTGAGGAAGTGGACATCGATCCAGAAGAAGGTCAATTATTTTCAGAGAGAACAGAGGAACTAGATGAGAATTAACAAATATATTGCCCATGCAGGCGTGGCTAGTCGTCGCAAGGCCGAAGAACTGATCAAGCAAGGCTTGGTGACGGTCAATGGCCAAGTTGTGCGTGAATTAGCGACTATCATTAAAACCGGTGATCAGGTTGAAGTAGAAGGGACTCCAATCTATAACGAAGAAAAGGTCTATTATCTTTTAAATAAGCCACGTGGCGTCATCTCTAGTGTATCAGATGATAAAGGGCGGACAACAGTCGTTGACCTTTTATCTCAAGTACCAGAGCGCATCTACCCAGTGGGACGTTTGGACTGGGATACATCTGGTGTCTTGATTTTGACCAATGATGGTGATTTTACAGATGAGATGATTCACCCGCGCAATGAAATTGATAAGGTCTATGTAGCGCGTGTCAAAGGGATTGCCAATAAGGAAAACTTGCGTCCCTTGACGCGAGGGGTGACCATTGATGGAAAGAAAACCAAGCCAGCAACTTACGAGATTTTAAAAGTGGATGTCGAAAAGAACCGTTCAGTGGTTCAGTTGACCATTCATGAAGGGCGTAACCACCAGGTTAAAAAGATGTTTGAAGCGGTGGGACTTTTAGTGGATAAACTCTCCCGGACCCAGTTTGGGAATTTGGACGTCTCAGGACTACGTCCGGGTGAATACCGTCGCTTGAGCAAAAAAGAAATCAGCCAGCTGCACAATCTAGCAGTGACTAAATCTAAAAAAGCATGAAAACAATCCTGATTGCGCTGGTCAGAGGCTATCAAAAATGGATCTCTCCCCTATTTCCGCCATCTTGTCGCTTTCAACCGACCTGTTCCAATTATATGATCCAAGCGATTGAACGTTTTGGTGTGAAAGGTGTCTTGATGGGGATTGCCAGGATTCTACGTTGCCATCCTGGAACCAAAGCAGGACCAGACCCCTTGCCAGACCATTTTAGTCTGAAGCGAAATGAAGAATCAAAATAGGCCGATCGCAAATAAACAGAAACGAGGCTGGGACAAAAGTCCTAGCCTCTCAATTATTTTTGGATTGTCGAGCAAG